>JAAELR010000398.1 GCA_024226455.1 Paracoccaceae bacterium | reverse complement strand
CAGCATCGTTGCGACCAGAATCGAAAGCTTGTCCCGTTGCGTCTTGCGCTGCCCTGGCAGACGCTCAAGAAGATCAGCCCGTATCTGTTGCGTAAACCTGTCCAAACGCATCCAAAACACTCCCGATATTGGGGCCCAAGGAATCAGATAGCTTACTATTTGTCAAAACTGACCCATACCAAGGTCAGTCTCCCATGAACAAGACCCGCTCGATGGCGGGCCGGTGAATGTTCGGATTTGCCTGGCGATCATTTAGGCCAGAGGCCCAGGCCCTTCAGTGCGGCAACAGATCCGCCGGCCAGCACGATGAGGCCGCCGACGGCCTTGAGCGTGGCCGCCAGGCGGCGCTGTGTGCGATAGGCCAGAATTATTTCACGCACCGTGGCGCCGTCATGGACCAGTTGCCGCAACTGGTCGCGGTCGTCCTTTTCCTGAAACATCTCTGCCAGCGAGTGCAGCGTCGCCCGCTCGGGGGCGGAGAACGACGCCTCCAGGTTCTTTT
>JAAELR010000397.1 GCA_024226455.1 Paracoccaceae bacterium | reverse complement strand
TCGCTGTTATCCCGGCGCAGGGCCTTGACCTCGGTGGTCATGGCCGCGACATTGGCCGTCAGGGTTTTGATGGTATCGGCAGGGGTGTCCGCATCCGGGATCGGTGCCCGGGGTACGGTCTCCATCACCAGCTGTTCATCGTCTTCGCCGGAACAGGATTTCAGGGTGACAAACACCAGCATCAGCAGCACGCCAGCCGCCAGAACGGGCAGGAGTCGGTTACCGGTTGCGATGGTCATGGCGCCGCCTGGAAAGAGACCCTGAAGGGCCGGGCTGAAATCAGATAAAGGACTGTAGTATCCGCTTCATCGCCCTTGGGCAGCAGGCGATGGTGCTGGAAGGTCGCCGTCAACCAGGTACCGCGAAGGGCGCGGGGGTCCAGGATCCGGGGTTGCCCGGTTCGATTGGTGAGTTTGACGGCGGTTAGGTAGTACCCCCCTGCCCGCCAGGCCACCAATGGTCGAGCGTCGATGGCGCCACCGCGCACCAGGTCGATGGGTTCGCGCGCCACAGGGGTGCGTACGATACCGGGGCTGTTCTTTAATAGCCGGGCCGGCGCATAGAAT
>JAAELR010000396.1 GCA_024226455.1 Paracoccaceae bacterium | reverse complement strand
TAAGATGATGTTATCATGGCAATATTCGGTTTGGCCACGCGTTCCAGCGCCGGACAAAAAATGTCCGGGGGCAAACTGGGTTTTCTCAATGAAAACAGGACGCACTGGGAGTTCTCCGGCTCTGATGAATAGTCCGGGCTAATACGTTGGGAAAGAAAACTGATATGGGGTTGCCAAGTGCATGGATGGGACTGTTTGGTATTCTGGAGGTTGGTTTTTCTTTGGGTTCGTATTTTCGGCCTGGGCGTCCGGTTTCGATATCTTTTCACACCCAAGGTGGAAGCCGCCTAGATTGATGGTGCTGTCGAAACTTGCGTCCTATTGTGACAAGTTTTCCGCGAAGACCCTCGACGGAAAATCCATTCTGAAGGCTCACGAGGAACGCAATTCACTCACTTACAAACTTCATATTTGGACCCTGCGGTTGTCCGACAGCTCTTCCCTTTCAGACCAGCAGAAAATTGAGCGCGTAGGTTGGACGCAGGGTGCATTGGGTGCATTGATTGGTATCGGCGTTATTCTATTGTCGGCGTGCCTTTGACCCGATGGGATAGCAGTACCGGCTCATTAGGCCCGATCACAGAAGCTGACATTCGTACGGGCCGCAGCATCATACACTCTGGGCTCGAGCACCACTTCACGCCTTGGCTGGTGTCCGACTTCGCCTCCAGCCGTAGGCGGCCTCTTCGTGCCGCACCGATGTTTACCAGGGTGACTGCCCCGACCACTCGTTAGCGGTACCATGATATAAAACAAACGGTTAGCCTGTTGTCGCCATGGGGACACTACCTGGAAACCCGACGCATCGCATCCTCGCGCTGCCACAAATCCGGCAGCAGTTCCAGCCCCAGCCCCGGCCCGTCCGGCACGGTGATCATGCCGTTTTCCATCGGCGGCACCCGGTCGATGAAATCCTGATACCACGCGTAATAGAACCCGCGGGCAATCTCTTGTTCCCGCACATTTCGCAGGCTCAGCGCCAGATGCGTGGATACCGCCAGGGTGACCGGGCCAGAGCAGTCATGAAACGCGATCGGTCGTGACCGGGCCTCGGCAAGGGCGGCGATCTTGCGGGCCGCCGTGACCCCGCCGGCCCAGACCACGTCCATGATCGGGGTGCCGATATTGCCCTCGTCGATCAACGCCTTGAACTGGCCAAGGCTGGTCAGGGTCTCTCCGCCCGCAAGGGGGGCGGAGGTGGCGCGGCTCAACTCTGCGATCCCGGCGGGGCGGTCCATCCACACCGGGTCTTCGATCCAGTCCATGTCCAGCGGCTCCAGCGCGGCGGCAATCTTCTTGGCGGCGCTCAGGCTCCAGAGCCCGTGCAGTTCTGCCTTCAGCCGCATCCTGTCGCCATGGGCGGCGCGGATCCTTTCGAACGGTAGCAGTGCCTGCTTGAGATCCGCCGTCGAAATGTCGATCCCGTCGGCGGCGCCGGCGGCAAAATCGAAGGGCCATATCTTCATCGACGAGATGCCCATCTCCAGCAGCGAGGCCGCCAGATCCTCGGGGTGGTGCAGAAATGCGTCGAGATCCTCGTAGATCCTGCCTGTCTCCGCCTCCGCCGTATTGCCGAAATTGTCGGGCCGAACCGAGGCGGTCTTTGAGACATAGTCGGGCCCGGCGCAGGTGTTGTAGATCTGGATGGACCGGCGGGTCCGGCCGCCCAGCAGATCGCAGAGCGGCTTGTCCGCAGCCTTTCCGGCCAGATCCCAAAGCGCCACATCGACCGCGGACAGGGCACGAAGCTCGGCCCCGGTTCCGGTGAAACCGGTATAGGGCTGCATCCGCATGTTGAGAAACTCGATCCGGCTGGCGTCCTGACCAAGCAACAGGGGAGCCAGGCGGTCATGGATATCGGCCTCGCACGGTCCCGCGCCGAAATAGGTCTCGCCCAGCCCGGTCAGCCCGTCGCTGGTGGTCAGCCGTACCCACAAGAGGTTCGGATGGTTGGCAAGACGCAAGGTTTCGATTGTTTCGATCTGCATGGCCATACCCTTTCGATGTTGCAGGCAACCAGCGTGGCAGAGCCGGTCGCGTATCTTGCCGCTGCACCCAGTATGCCAGCTAATGTACCCGCTGGGATAGCCACTTTGCCGGGCGACGCATCAGTGAAAATCCCGCAAGGAAGTTCGCCGACGTTGCGGCAGCAAACAGGGTGGGCGCTGTCAACGGTGGCCAAAAACCCGGCCATTGGGGCGGAGCGAAAGTCGGCCATTTTGGGGAGCACAGCTTGGATCGTGCAGCCCTCATTTAGCAAGCCTGTTCCAAGGCGCACTGACCTTCAGACCGGCTCTGCGAGGATCGTTTTCCGGAGGCGGTGAGATGAGCGCGGCTTTGATTGAGGCGGTAGCTCTCGCCGTTCATCTCCTGGATGTTCACGTGGTGGGTCAGCCGGTCCAGGATGGCGCCGGTCAGGCGTTTTTGCCGAGCCAACCTCATGCGGAGCCAACCCCGGCAGCGAACAGAGCTGACAGATGCTGTTTTTGGCGCAGCGGTATCCTTGCTATGACCGGCACTTCGCAATGAATTGCAAGATCGCCTGCTATCACGGTACATTCTGCGCCTTCGGCACTGGTGCGGCGGCAGGAAAACGAGCCGGCTACCTGAGAGCCCGCGCGGCAGGTCGAGTGCCGCACCCCAGTCCTCCCCTTTCCGCCCTGTTGCCGGCCCGTTAGAGTAGCGCGCAAGAACACCGAACTGGCAGGGCACATTCATTGAAACCGATCCACCTTCTTTCCGGCTTTTTCACCGTCGGCCTCTGGACCCTGGCCAGCCGCATCCTGGGCTTTGTGCGCGATATCGCCATCGTTGGCTTTCTTGGTGCCGGGCCGGTAGCAGAGGCCTTTTTTGTCGCCTTCAGCCTGCCCAACATGTTCCGGCGGTTCTTTGCCGAGGGCGCGTTCAACATGGCCTTCGTGCCGATCTTCTCGAAAAAACTCGAAACCCACGAGGACGCTCACCGCTTCGCGCAGGAAGCTTTCTCAAGCCTCGCCACAGTGCTCATCGGCTTTACCGTGATGGCGCTTTTAGCCATGCCCTGGCTGGTAATAGCCATGGCCAGCGGTTTTCTCGCCGATCAGCGTTTCGACCTTGCGGTGCACTATGGCCGTATTTGCTTTGCCTATATCCTGTTCATCTCGCTGGCCGCGCTGCTCTCGGGGGTGCTGAACGCAACCGGGCGCTTTGCCGCTGCCGCCGCCGCGCCGGTTCTGCTGAACGTGTTCTTTGTCGGTGCGCTGCTGCTCGGTGCCTCGCTTGGCTGGCCGCTCGGCGCCACGCTGGCCTGGACGGTGCCGGTCGGAGGTCTGGCGCAACTGGCGCTCGTGTGGATCGCCGCCGCCCGCGCCGGGTTCCCCTTGCGCCTCTCACGCCCGCGTATGACGCCGGATCTCAAGCGCCTGGCCATCGTTGCAGCCCCCGCGGCGCTGGCCGGAGGCGTGGTGCAGGTCAACTTGCTGATCGGCCGTCAGGTGGCGAGTTTCTTCGAGGGCGCCATCGCCTGGCTCAGTGTCGCCGACCGGCTCTACCAACTGCCGCTCGGCGTCGTTGCCATTGCCATCGGCGTGGTGCTGCTGCCCGATCTGTCGCGCCGCCTGGCCGCCAGGGACACTGCCGGCGGACGCGATGCGTTCAACCGCGCCGCCGAGATCAGCCTGGCGCTGACCCTGCCTGCCGCCATAGCGCTGGCGGTGATCCCGCTGCCGCTGATCGCGGTGCTGTTCCAGCGCGGCGCCTTCACCGCCGGCGACAGCGCCGCCACAGCCGCGGCCCTTGCCATCTACGGCTTCGGCCTGCCCGCCTTCGTGCTGCAAAAGGCTTTGCAGCCGTTGTTTTTCGCCCGCGAGGACACCAAAACGCCGTTCTACTACGCGGTGGTCTCGATGGTGGTGAATGCCGTTGTCGCCGTGGGCCTGGCCCCGTTCATCGGCTATCTTGCCGCCGCGGTGGGCACCACGCTGGCCGCCTGGACCATGGTGGTACAGCTCTGGTTCGGCTCACGCGGGATAGGCGAGGCCGCCGCGCTCGACGCACGGTTCCTGCACCGTCTGCCGCGCATCGCCACCGCCAGCGCGCTGATGGGGGCTGCCCTCTACGCTGCCGCCTGGGCCCTGACCCCGGCACTTGGCCTTGCCAACTGGCGCTACCTCGCCCTTGCCGGCCTCGTCACCTTTGGCATTGCCGTCTATTTCGCCGCCGCCCACCTGCTCGGCGCCCTGCCGCTGGGCCACATCCGCCGCATCCTGCGCCGCCGTTGAGGTCGCACAAACCCCAAGGGCTCTTCTTCTCTTCGCAAAAACCTCGGGGGAGCGCGAGGGGGCAGCGCCCCCTCGCCCTGGTCGGATCGGGTCAGCGATCCGAAGTTACCGCCGCCTGATCCGTGCCGCCGTGCGTGCCCAGCCGCCCGGGCTAAGCAGCAGCGTCACCGCGAACCCGGCGGCAAAACCGCCCAGATTGGCGACCCAGTCTCGGCTCATCGCGCCACCGCCGGTCAGCGCGCCGCCGACCAGACCGAACACCAGTTGGATCGCCACCAGCGCGCCGATCAGTATGAAGGCCCGTGCCTGCGGACCGCCGCTGTCGGCCAGGCGCACCCACAACAGAAAGGTGAAAGCCCCGATCAGCCCATAGGCGCCCGGAAACCCGCCGACCAGCACCATGGGCGTGTCCAGCACCAGCCCGTAGGCCAGCGCGCCAGTCACCGCCCCCACGAAGAACACCACCACGATGGTCCATTGCGGCAGCTGTTCTCCCACCCATTTACCGAGCGCCAGTACCAGCACACACAAAAACAGCACCTGCGCCATGCCGTAATGCACGAAACTGTAGGTGAACATCCGCATCACCGCGTCCCAGTCCCAGACCCCCAGCTGCAGCATCCGGTCGAAGGCCACGTCGCTGAACCCGTATTCCAGCAGGCTGTCGCGCCGCCACGACACCGCTCCGGGGCCGCCCACCAGCCCGCGTGCGCCCGCAAGAAAGATCACCTCGATCACGAACACGGCCCCGGCGATCGCCACCGCCAGGGGCGGCAAGGGGTTGACGGGGGGCTCTTCATGGGGTGGGCGCATGGCATTTCCTTGTACTTGCCTCGCAACTCCGCTACCCGACCAGCGCGAAGATTTCCATACACACGAGGGACTCATGCCCGATTTTACCCCCCGCGTCTTCTCTGGCATCCAGCCGTCGGGTGGCCTGACGCTCGGCAATTACCTCGGTGCCATGAAGCGTTTCGTGCAGATGCAGGACGAGGCCAGCCATGAGACCATCTACTGCATGGTCGATCTGCATGCGATCACCGTCTGGCAAGACCCCGCCAGGCTGCACGCCGCCACACGTGAGCTGTGCGCCGGCTTCATCGCCTGCGGTATCGACCCAGAAAAGTCTATCCTTTTCAACCAGTCCCGGGTGCCCGAGCATGCCCAGCTAGGCTGGCTGTTTTCCTGCGTCGCCCGGATGGGCTGGATGCAGCGCATGACCCAGTGGAAGGACAAGGCCGGCAAGAACGCGCAGAACGCCTCGCTCGGGCTCTTCGCTTATCCCGCGCTGATGGCCGCCGACATCCTGATATACCACGCCACCCACGTGCCGGTTGGCGAGGACCAAAAGCAGCACCTGGAGCTGACCCGCGACATCGCGGTCAAGTTCAACAACGATTTCGGGGTCGATTTCTTCCCCATCACCGAGTCGGTGATCGAGGGTGCGGCCACCCGCGTCATGTCCCTGCGCGACGGGTCCAGGAAGATGTCGAAATCCGACCCCTCGGACATGTCCCGCATCAACATGACCGATGATACCGACACCATCGCGGCCAAGATCCGCAAGGCGCGCACCGACCCCGAACCCCTGCCGTCGGACCTGAAAGGGCTCGATGAACGGCCCGAGGCGCGCAACCTGGTGAACATCTATGCAGCCCTTGCCGATGTCTCGGCAGAGCAGGTGATCGCCGACCATGCCGGCCAGCAGTTCTCTACCTTCAAGCCGTCGCTGGCGGATCTGGCGGTGGCCAAGCTGTCGCCGATTTCGGCAGAGATGGCGCGGCTGACGGCGGACCCGGCAGAGATCGACCGGCTGCTGGCGCGCGGCGCCCAGCGCGCCCGGGCGGTGGCCGAACCGGTGCTGAAACAGGCCTATGAGATCGTGGGGATGGTGGGGGCGTAAGCCGCCTCCGCTGGAAGCCAAGGTTAACGCATCGTTACGCCCGCTACACGGGCACCCCGGCGAATCGGGGGTTAACGCCAGTAAAACATGGAAAATCCGCTGTCGGATTTGCGTCGGACTTCTGTCGGACTTGCGTCGGACCCCGGTACGCCAAATGGTGTGGTTAACAGGGCGTGCGGTGGGGTTGGCAAACCCACGGCTATGCCACGCGCGGCCAGCGCTGCTTTGGCATTCATGACTGGCACGCAAAGGGGCGCATCAACGTCATCGGAGCTTTGCTGACCGGGGTTTTGCTGACGGTCGGGTTAACCTCATCCAAGGTTGATGCCGACATCTTCTACCTCTGGCCCGAGCATGATCTGATCCCGAAGCTACGGCCAGGCGCGGTGCTGGTGATGGACAACGCCACCTTTCACAAGCGCGCCGACGCCGGGACGATGATCCAAGCCAAAGGTCACATCCCTGAATACCTTCCATCCTACACCCGTGTTTTCCCAGCCATTCGTTGCCTCCGATTCATGGGATAACGGAATCACATCAAAATCCGTGGCGCAAACCGGGAACTTCTGCTTAGACCAAAGTAGCGCTAGCACCCGCCCATACGCGTGCCCAAAACCATGACCCAGATATTGCCCGCCAGCCGTATCACCCCGATCTCGCGCGCCTTGCGCTGCAGAATGTTGTCGCGGTGCCCTTTCGAATTCGCCCAGGATTGCATCGCCGCATGCGGGCTACGCTGCCCATGGGCGATATTCTCTGCGATCAGACAGTATTCAAACCCTTGCCGTTTCGCCCGCTTGCCCACGCTCGACCCGTCCGACCCGCTATGCGAGAAAAACCCGTTGGCCGCCATGTCGCGCCCATGCGTCTCTGCCGTGGCCTCCAGCACAAGCGACACCGCCAGCGGTCCCAGCCCGTTTTGCGCCCGGAGCTGGTTGACCATCGTGACCACCTCGCGCACCGGTTCGGCTGTCGCTGCGCCCGCCATCAGGACCAGCCCCGCAATCAATGCCCGCATTTTGTAGCCCTTTCATCACTCATGTCACTCAGGGCCGTTGTCCTACTGCCCTTTCATCGCCTGATAGGCTCTTTCCAATAGGGGGTCGAGGGCCGACAAGTGCTAAACGCCCCATTTTTGCACTCGACCCCAAATATGCTCGTTCGGTTCGGTTGGGGGTCAGGTTGGCATCACACCGTTGCCCTCATTATGGTCATCGGCCACTATGTTCTGGGCAACCGGATTGTCGGCCTCTGCCGAAGGCCGCAGAATATGCGGTCCGCCGCCGTAGTTGTCGGCGATATAGGTCAGCCGCTCCGCGGCGACTTCTTCTTCGGTCTGGGCAGAGACAGAAATGGCCATCAGGCCGGTGAAAACGAAACCTTGGACGAAACGCGACACGATATGTTTTCCTTTCAAAGCTCTCTCGTACACTCACCAGCGCCCGTTGCCCGACAAGCAAGCGGCAGACTGGCATGAACCCGATCTGGCTTCTGCGCATGGCTCGTTGGGCCAAACGTCCGCCTTCGGAGGCGCGGGTCAAGCTGGTGCTGGGCATCATCGCCCTGTGCCTGCTTCTTGTCACCGTCGAGTGGTTTTTTGGCTGGCCCGACCTCTTGACCCCGAACCGGGTGCCGGGCGGGCGGATCAGCCGCTGACCCGGCCCGGCAAGGGACGTAGGGCAGAGAGGAACGACAGACCATCGCAACGGGGTAGAATTTGCTTCAAAACCCCAATGCGAAGGTTTTGCTTTGCAAAAGCTGCAAGTTCCGCGTGGTCAACACCTGATACTGAAAAAAAGGGAGGAACGTGGTTGCAAAAAAGTAGGCAGGAAGCACATTTTTTTGCACTGGGTTTCGCACGCCGAGGAAAAGGAAAGGGTCAGGCGGCACGAGCGCGCGAACCAAAAACAAATGGTCAATGAAGATATTGCCCTGCTTACATTGCATCTTTTCTAAGAGCCCAAACGAAAACTCGTTTTATTGCGGGAAACCGGCCTTCAAGGGGCCCGCACAGAGGAAATTGGGAGTGAGTTCAAGTAGGTTTTCCCGTTCAACGGGCGGGGGAACCCTTCGGTGCGGCTCGCAGCCGGGCAGTGCCAGGTCGCGCTGCGCCCGCATATGGTGCAGAATGTGCGGCAGGGTGACGGCTGGGTTTTCACCTGGGAATGGCAGTCCAGACCGGTGATCCGGTGTTCGGTCTGGACCTGCCGATGTCGACTGCATAGTAGGCAGCAGAACAGTTCAAAAGGGCGAAACAGTCATGGCAAGCATCTTCATCACGGGAACCGCCGGTTTCATCGGGTTTCACCTGGCAGAGTTGCTGTTGGCCGAGGGGCATGAGGTGTACGGCCTGGACGGGATGACCGACTACTACGATGTCACCCTGAAACAGCGCCGCCATGCGATCTTGCTGCAATCCCCCGGTTTCACCGCGACCGAGACCATGCTGGAAGACACCGAGGCGGTCGACCGGGCCATCGACGGCTTCGCCCCAGAGTATATCGTGCACCTCGCCGGCCAGGCCGGGGTGCGCTACAGCCTGGAAAACCCACGCGCCTATATCGACTCCAACGTCACCGGCACCTTCAATGTGATGGAGGCGGCCCGCCGCCATGCGGTAAAACACCTGATGATGGCCTCGACCAGTTCGGTCTATGGCGCCAACACCGACATGCCCTTTGCCGAGACCGACAAGGCCGATACGCCGATGACGATCTATGCCGCGACCAAGAAAGCGACCGAGGCGATGGGGCACAGCTATGCCCATCTTTATGACCTGCCGACCACCATGTTCCGCTTTTTCACCGTCTACGGCCCCTGGGGACGGCCCGATATGGCGTTGTTCAAATTCGTCAAGGCGATGCTCGAGGGGCGGCCGATCGACATCTACAACCACGGCGAGATGTACCGCGATTTCACTTACGTAGAGGATCTGGTGCGCGCCATCGGCCTGCTGATGTTCGACGCCGTGCCCAAACGTCCGGAAAACGGCGATACACCCGAGGGCGATAACCTGTCGCCGGTGGCCCCGTTCCGGGTGGTCAACATCGGCAATTCCCGTAGCGAACGACTGCTGGATTTCGTCGAGGCGATCGAGGATGCGCTGGGAATGAAAGCCGCACGCAACATGATGGACATGCAGCCCGGCGACGTGCCTGCGACTTGGGCGGATGCCTCGCTTCTGGAGCAGTTGACGGGATATCGGCCAAAGACCGACATCCGTGAAGGCGTGACGCAGTTTGTGTGCTGGTATCGGGACTACTACCGAATTTGATATTCGGATCGGCTGGTACGCAACAACGAGGTCAGGTTCATCGACCAGCTCTACCCGGTCGAACAGCGGCTGTGCGACTATCTATCTGCGTCATCTCAGCGCCGATCAACCGGAAACCGGCAAGACCCAGTGCGACCTCGCCGGTCTGCCGGGCTGCGCCCGCCAGACTCTGAACCGAGCGCTTGGCCGGCTGCGGGACCGCCACATCATCGCGATGGAAAAGGGCAAAACCCGGGTTTTGGACCGGCAGGTGTTCTGGGCACAGGCCCACGCCCCCGAAAGAGCGTCACAGCAGGTCCGAGCGGTTGCTCAACCCAGCGTGTGGGCGGCCTGCCGCAGCGCCAGCTGATAGCCGTGCGTGCCGCAGCCGACGATGATCCCGTCGGCCCGGAGCGACACAAGAGAATGATGCCGGAACGTCTCACGCGCGTGGATGTTGGACACGTGCACCTCAAACACCTTGCACTCGATGGCATTGAGCGCGTCGAGGATCGCGATTGAGGTATGCGAATAGGCGCCGGGATTGATCACGATGGCCGCCGCTTCGCTCCTCGCCTCCTGGATCCAGTCGACCATCTGGCCCTCGTGGTTCGACTGCAGGCAGCGCAGTTCCAGCCCGAGTTCACCTGCCAGGGCGGTACACTCGGCCTCGACTTCAGCCAGCGTGGTGCCGCCATAGACTTCTGGCTGCCGCAGTCCCAGCAGGTTGAGGTTGGGTCCGTTCAGGAAATAGACCAGCTTGCTCACGTCGCTTCGCCCCTTTTCGGTTTGCCCCGTGATACGCCGAAGCCGCGCCGGTGTCGAACCCAAGATGCCCACTGGACGCCCAATCGGCGACGACGTATTGCGGGCGCCACAGCCACGAGGAACCGCATCATGAGCTTCGACCGTTCCATCAAGATCGCACCGTCGATCCTTTCCGCCGACTTCGCCGATTTCGGCCGCGAGATACAGGCCATCGAAGAGCAGGGCGCCGACTGGGTGCATGTCGATGTGATGGACGGCCATTTCGTGCCCAACCTCACCTTTGGTCCGACAGCCGTCGCCGCCTTCCGGCCCCACGTCAGGACCTTCATGGACGTGCACCTGATGATCGCGCCCGTGGACCCCTATATCGAGGCCTATGCGCAAGCCGGCGCCGACATGATCACCGCCCATGCCGAGGCCGGGCCGCATTTGCACCGCACCCTGCAAGCCATCAAGGCGACAGGGAAAATGGCTGGTGTGGCGCTCAACCCCGGGACCACGGCAGAAACCATCGGGCCGGTGCTCGATCTGGTGGACATGGTGCTGATCATGACGGTGAACCCAGGGTTCGGCGGGCAGAAGTTCATCCAGTCCGGGGTGGAAAAAACCCAAACGATCCGCCGGATGATCGGCGACCGGCCGATCCACATCCAGATCGACGGCGGCGTCACGGTCGAGACCGCGCCCCTGGTGGCGGCTGCCGGGGCGGATGTGCTGGTGGCGGGCTCGGCGGTATTCAGGGGCGGCTCGGTAGCAAATCCGGCGCCCTATGGTCAGAATATCCGGGCGATCCGCGAGGCGGCAGAAGCAGGGATTCCCTGTTAGACAGCTTCGCCGACTTCATGGCCTGGGTTTGTCCGGGCAAAACTACTGCCATTGCGGCATCGATCTTCCAGCGCAAGGAAACTGAATCTCGTCGCCTGTGAGTTTTTCTGATTTCGGCCTTGGGCGGCGGCAACGATCTGTAATTACTCACCCCCCCTTTGTGGTTTTGGGTCAGGCCAGGGTGGTTTTGATGGTTTCCCATGAGGATTGGCCGCGTAGCTTGGCGGTGTCGGCGACGGATCTCACGGCGCAGTCGCCCTGGGCGGCCCACATGGATCG
>JAAELR010000395.1 GCA_024226455.1 Paracoccaceae bacterium | reverse complement strand
CAGGGGAATCGACTGAGCAACTTGGGCGCTCAAGGTGGCGCCGGGAAACCCCGTTGAGTTGCATGCCTCCCCTCAGAACTGCTCGAAGTAGACGTTTCGATGCCCCGAGTGCGGGGCACGCGAATGACGTTTCGGCATTTTCACTGCAGTATTTCCATTCAGTCGATTGCCCTGCCTCTCGTGGCAACAACTGCCGGTGCAGCCGCTGTCGACATGGGCATTCCTTTGGCTCGGAGTGTTGAACCGGGGTCGTCTCGAATGCAAGCCGGGTCAGGGCTGGGCGGTGCCGCCCTGTTCGAAAAACCGCACCAGCCAGTCTGCGAAGAGCCCGGTATCGGCGGGCTCGGCCAGCGAGGCGCGGGCCACGGAGCAGGTGTCGGGGTCGAGCTTGCTTGCCATGGCCTCGGTCAGCGAGGTGATGAAATGCCGGGTCATTTCGGGGTGGTATTCGGTGGTGAAGATGTGGTCGTCAATGGTGAAGCCGCCGATCTCGCAGCCCGGGCCGACGCTGTTGATCGCCGCGCCCGGGGGCAGGGTCAGGACCTGCTCGCCATGCGCGGCGGCGATGCGGAAGCTGGCCGGGGCCGGGGTCATCCAGGGGGCGATGGTGCGGGTTTCGGCGGTGACTATGCCCAGCACGAAGGGCCCGGGATTGCCGCCAAGCGTGCCGCCGAGGGCGCGGGCGATGGCCTGGTGGCCGAAACAGGCGCCGAAGAGTGGGATCCGCGCCGCAGCGATCCGACGGATCGCGGCGAGCAGTTCCAGCACCCAGGGGTCGTCCGAGTTGGCCGAGGCGGGGCTGCCGGTGACGATGATGCCGTGGGCCCCGGCATGTTCGGCGGGCAGATCGCCGGTGGTGGCATCGAAGACAGAGGCCTGCCAGCCGGGGCGGATACCTGCCAGCAGAGCCCGCCATTTCTCGCCGTCGCGGGGGTGGCGAGCGGCGAAGCGCGAGCGGTCGGTGTTGCAGTTGAGGACGGTGATATGCATGGGGTGGCTCTATAGGGCAGGCTGGACGGGAGGGGAAGCCGGGGTGGATGTCCCCATGGGGACATGGGTGTAACCAACGGTAATTGCGACAGATAGCGCTAACAGTATAGTGGTGTGGTGATCGGGGTGCGGGAACTGGACGGCCTGGCGGTGCGTACTTGCGGCGGGCAGGCGATGCCTGGGAATGTGCTGCCGAAGCGGATGTAACGCTACAATCGGCTGGGCGCTCTGATGCTGCCCTGCTCGACCGAGACCATGGAGGATTACCTGTCGATGCTGGCGCTCTGCGAGGACGGCGAGGTGGGTCAGGCGGTCGTGTAGTGCCTCGGCCCCGGTGTCGGTGCGGCGCCCGCCTGCGTTGGCGGGTCGGGCGCGCTGTTGAGTTCGATCGGGCGTGGGCTGAGGGGGGTGTACCTGCAGGCCTGTTTGGGCGATCCTGAAGCCGATCTGGCTGAATTGCGGGCGCGCATTGCGGCGGCAAAGGAGGAGTGAACCAATGGATGACGACCTGTTTCTGGGCCGGGCGACCTCGGCGGCGGCAAGACTGCGGGCGCGTGATATAGGGGCGCTGGAGATGCTGGAGGGGCAATTCGCCCGCATCGACCGGCTGAACCCGCAGATCAACGCCGTGGTCTGGCAGGACCGCCAGTCTGCCCGGGCGCGGGCGGCGGAACTGGACGCCATGGCGGCGCGCGGTGAATTTGCCGGGCCCTTGCACGGGCTGCCGGTGACGGTGAAAGAGGCGTTCGACCTGGTCGGTTCGCCCAGCACATGGGGTAACCCGGCGCTGCGCGACAATATCGCGACGCGAGATTCCGACGTGGTGGCACGGCTGCGCGCGGCCGGGGCCATCGTCTTTGGCAAGAGCAACGTGCCGCTGAACCTGGTCGACTGGCAAAGCTTTAACGAGATCTATGGCACCACCAGCAATCCTTGGGATCTGGGCCGCACGCCCGGCGGGTCCTCGGGCGGCTCTGCGGCGGTGCTGGCGGCGGGGATGGCGATGCTGGAGGCGGGTAGCGATATCGGTTCTTCGATCCGCAACCCGGCGCATTACTGCGGTGTGTTCGGGCTGAAGCCGACCCATGGCGTGATCTCTCGGTTCGGCCATGCAAAGCCCGGATGGCTGGGCGATACCGATATCGCAGTGGTCGGGCCGATGGCGCGCAGCGCCGAAGACCTGTCGCTGGCCTTCGATGTGCTGCTGGGGGCGGGGGGCGATCATGCGAAGGCCTGGACAGCGACCTGTCCGCCCGACAGCCGCACCCGGCTGAGCGAGTTTCGGGTGGCGGTGATGCTGGGAAGTCAAGAGAGCCCGGTCGACGACGGCTATTTGGCCGAGCTGGAAGATTTCGGGCGGCGGATGCAGGCGGCCGGCGCGACGGTGTCGTTCGAGGTAAGGCCCGAAGTTGACGCGGAGGCGCAGTTCGAGATGTATCTGACACTGCTGGGCGCGGCGATGAGCGCGGCGCAGACCGAGCAGGAGATTACCGCCGAGTCGGCCTCTCTGGCGACGCTGGACGATCCGCGGGCGCGCTGGGTGGCGACGCGTCGGGTGGGCGGCAAGTCGATCAGCCACCGCCGCTGGCTGGAGCTGGACAATGCCCGCCTGCAGGCGCTGGCCCGGTTCGAGGCGTTCTTTGCCGACTGGGATATCCTGCTGACGCCGGTCTGCTGTTCGGCGGCGTTTGCGCACGATCAGGACAAGCCGCGGTTCTGGCGCTCGATCCCGGTCAATGGCGCGCAGCAGAGCGAGCCGCTGAACCTCTTTTGGGCCGGTTACTCTGGCGTGGTGGGGCTGCCCAGTTGCGTCGGGCCGATGACAATTGCCAAGGGTTTGCCGCTTGGCTATCAGGCTATTGCCGGAACCGGGCGGGACCGCACGGCGCTGGCCTTTGCGCGGGCGGCCGAGGCAGAGCTCACCGGGTTCACGGCGCCGCCGATGGCGGTTCAGGCAACATGAGGCGGGGCGTTCAATGATAGGTAAGCCAGAGTTCACCGGACCGGAGCTATGCGCGCTTGGGGCTTGCGAGGTGGTTGATCTGCTAAAGCGGGGCGAGGTGTCGTCGCGCGAATTGCTGGATGCGGCATATGCGCGGATCGAGACGGTGGAGTCAGCGGTGAACGCCATGCCGACGCTGTGCCGCGAACGGGCCTATGCGGCGGCGGATCAACTGGACGGTGGCGAGGCCGGCCATCCGGGCTGGCTGGCGGGGCTGCCGGTCGGGATCAAGGATCTGGCCGAGGTCAAAGGGGTGCGCACCACCTTTGGCACCGAGGGGTTTGCCGACAATCTTCCCGATAAGAGCGATCTGCTGGTGACCCGGCTGGAGGCGCGGGGCGCCGTGGTGGCGGGCAAGACCAATACGCCGGAACTGGGCGCGGGCGGCAACACGTTCAACGCCGTTTTCGGCCGCACGCTGAACCCCTGGGATACCAGGCTGAACGCCGCCGGATCCTCTGGCGGCGCGGCGGTGTCGCTGGCTACCGGCGAGCTTTGGCTGAGCCACGGATCGGACCATGGCGGCAGCCTGCGCACGCCCGCCGCCTATAACGGGGTCGTCGGGTTGCGGCCCTCGCCGGGGCGGGTGGCCTCGCAAAGCGAGCTTGGCTTCATCACCGAGGGTCAGCAGGGGCCGATGGCGCGTTCGGTCGAAGATTGCGCGCTGTTTCTGGATGCGATGAGCGGCTTTGCCGCCTCGGTGCCCAGCTCGCACCCTGCGCCGGAAGTGCCCTTTCGTAGCGCCGTGCAACAGGCGACGCAGAAGCTGCGGATCGCCTTTGCGCCGGATCTTGGCGGGTTTTCCCAGGTCGAGCCGGTGATCGACGCCCATATGCGTGCAGCAATTGGCGCGGTCGAGCGCAATGGCGGCACGGTCGAGGAAACCTGCCCCGACATCGCCGGGCTCGAGACCGCCTATCACGTGTTGCGCGGGGTGATGTGGGCCGCCATCTGGGAGGCTTTTCCGGCTGACAAGCGCCATCATTTCAAACAGACTCTGGTGGGCAATATCGAGTTCGGCCAGTCGCTGAGCATCGGCGACATCACCCAGGCCAACCTGACGCGCAGCCGGATCTTTGACAACATGCACGGGCTGTTTCAGGATTTCGACGTGCTTGCCCTGCCCGCAGTGGGCAACATGCCGCGGCTGCAATCCGAGGAATGGGTGCATCAGGTCAACGGGGTCGAATACACCGGCTATATGGACTGGCTGCGCTTTGCTTTTCTGGCCACGACCACCGGGCTGCCGGCGATCTCGGTGCCTGTCGGGCTGACCGACGAAGCACTGCCGGTGGCGATCCAGCTTGTGGGCAAGCCGCGCGGCGAGGCCGGTTTGCTTGCCGCCGCGCGGGCGGTCGAGATCGCCGTGGGCGGGCCGCTGGGGGTAATCGACCCAAACTTACGCATCCCTGAGCCGGGGAGGGGGCGGTGGCTGAACGCAGTTTTCTAAGCGACATCCTGCGCCGGGTCGCCGGCGGCGGCTGGCGTGGGGGCCGCGGTGACGACAACCGCGATGTGGTCGATCTGTGCCGGGATTTACTAAGCGACCGGGGCGAGATGTCGGGGCTGGTGCGGGCGCAGAATATCCTCGATCGGTTGGACGGGCTCGGCGAGGATGAGAAACGTGATTTCTTTCAACGGGTTGCCAAGGAGTTTTCGGTCGACCAAGAGGCGTTGCAGGCAGCCATCGAGGGCTGGAGTCCGGGCGATACCGATGCGGCGCGGGCGATTCATTTCGCCGCCGAGCCAAAAAGTCAGGAACTGATCCGGCGGCTGAACCGGGTGCCGGGCGCCACCGCCCGGCTGGTGGGGCTGCGGGCGGCACTGCTGAAATCGCTGCGCGAACTGCCTGAACTGGGCGGGCTGGACGCGGATTTCCGGCATCTCTTTGCCAGCTGGTTCAGCCGGGGCTTTCTGGAGATCAGGCGCATCGACTGGTCGACCCCGGCCGATATCCTCGAAAAGATCATCGTCTATGAGGCAGTGCACGAAATCGAAGGCTGGGACGATCTGCGCCAGCGTGTCGGCGACCCCGATCGCAGGCTTTTCGCCTTTTTCCATCCCGCCATGCCGTCCGAGCCGCTGATCTTTGTCGAGGTGGCGCTGACCGAAAAGATCCCCGGCTCCATCGCCCCGATCCTGAGTGCATTTAGCGAACGCATCCCCCCCGACGCGGCCTCGGTGGCGGTGTTCTATTCAATCTCGAACTGCCAAAAGGGGCTGCGCGGTATCTCGTTCGGCAATTTCCTGATCAAACAGGTGGTGGCCGAATTGCAGCGCGAACTGCCGAACCTGAAGCAGTTTGTCACCCTGTCGCCGGTACCGGGCCTGCGAAGCTGGGCCACGGGCGCGATGCAGGGCGACGAGCCGCTGCTGGACGCCGCGACCCGCGAAACGCTGTCGGCACTGGAGGCGGACGACCGGCCGGCGCCCGAGGTCGCAGTGCGGCTTGCGGCCCGCTATCTGACCCGCGCCCGGCGGTCTTCGGGTACTGCCCATGACCCGGTGGCGCATTTCCATCTTGGAAACGGCGCGATCCTGCACAAGGTTCATGCCGAGGCCGATTTCGGTTCGCGCGGTGTGGCGAATTCCTGGGGGGTGATGGTGAACTATCTATATGACGGTCCGAAGATTGAGGCTCGTCATCAGGCCTATGCCACCGCCCAAAAAGTAGCCGCCTCGTCCGAGGTGCGCGGATTGGCCAAGAACTGAGAGGGCCTGTACCGATGTATGACGACAGTTATCTGGCAAAACGGTTGCGCGTGGCCAGTCTGGGGGCTGGCCACGCGGAGTTTCTGCGCAACCACCAGACCGGTGAGAGCGTCAGTTATGATGGGTTTTTCGCCAATGCCGAACGCATGGCGGCGGTGCTGACCGGGGCTGGGGTGCAGCCCGGCGACCGGGTGGCGGTGCAGGCGCCCAAGACGCAAGCCATGCTGGAGCTTTACGTGGGCACGGTGCTGGCGGGGGCAGTGTTCCTGCCGCTGAACACCGCCTATACAGGGGCCGAGCTGCGCTATTTCCTGGGTGACGCGACGCCTCGGATACTGATCTGCGACCCGCGAAAGCTGGACGATCTGGAGCCCATTGCGCAAGATACCGGCGTGGCGCGGATATTCACCATCGGTGCCGATGAGAGCGGCAGTCTGGTGCAGGCGCGCAATGCGACCGCACCCGGGTTCGCCCCGGTGCCACGCGGCGCCGACGATCTGGCGGCGATACTCTATACATCCGGCACCACGGGGCGATCGAAAGGCGCGATGCTGACACATCGCGGGCTGGCCTCGAATTCCGAGACGCTGAAGGATGTCTGGCGCTTTACCAGTGACGACGTGCTGATCCATGCGTTGCCGATCTTTCACACGCACGGGCTGTTCGTGGCGACGAATGTGACGCTGATGGCGGGTTCTTCGTGCATCTTCATGGCCGGGTTCGATGCGGATGCGATTTTGAGCTACATGCCGCGATCCACTGCGCTGATGGGGGTGCCGACCTTTTATGTGCGGCTGCTGGACAAGCCGGGGCTGGCCGATGCGGCCAGGGGCATGCGGCTTTTCGTGTCGGGCTCGGCGCCGCTTTTGGCCGAAACCCACGACCGCTGGTCAAAGGTCACCGGCCACGCGATCCTGGAGCGTTACGGCATGACAGAGACCAACATGAACACCTCGAACCCCTATGACGGCGACCGGCGTGCCGGTACGGTGGGTTTCCCGCTGCCGGGGGTCGAGGTGATAGTTACCAACCCCGAGACCGGCGCGGCGCTGGCGCAGGGCGAAATTGGCATGCTTGAGGTGCGCGGTCCGAACGTTTTTGCCGGTTACTGGCAGATGCCCGGGAAAACCGCAGAGGAACTGCGCGACAACGGGTTTTTCATCACCGGAGACCTGGGGCAGATCGACGAGGATGGCTATGTGCATATTGTCGGGCGCGGCAAGGACCTGATCATCTCGGGCGGCTACAATGTCTATCCCAAAGAGATCGAGATTTTGATCGACGACCTGCCCGGGGTGGCCGAAAGCGCGGTGATCGGTGTGCCGCATCCCGATTTAGGAGAGGCTGTGTTGGCGGTGGTGGTGCCCGAGCCGGGTGCGGTCGTGACGCCAGAGGACATCGCCGCCGGGGTGGCATCGGATCTGGCGCGGTTCAAGCAGCCCAAGAAGGTGTTCGTGGTCGGGGAACTGCCGCGCAACACCATGGGCAAGGTGCAAAAGAACCTGCTGCGCGACGGCTATGCAGCGCTGTTTTCCCGACGCCGCCGATCAGTTGCCACTGGTCCGGACCACTGCACATGAACACAGCGCGGGTCACATCCGCCGCGGTTGCCACAGCCCTTGCCGTGGGTGGCGGGTTCCCGGCGCGGCTTGGGCTTGGGCACGCCTCTGTGGCAAAAATGGCAACTTTCCGAGCGCAGATGCCGTCAATGATCTGGTTCATTTCAACTGGTGGATACATGAGTAAAAGGGCCTGAGGCAGACAACAGGGACTCCCATTTCGGGGGGGCGGGACGATTGCCGATAATCCTGTTACCGGTGGGGGACAGCTTGTGAAAGTCAAAGACTACCTTCGCATTGAAAGCGCGACCAATCTGAGCCGCTCGGAAGTGGGGCGGCTGGGGACCGTGATTCTCTTTATTGTGGCCGTCATCGTGTATACGGGCGCAACATTTGCCCATGTGGACCAGCTATTCCTGCTGGTCGCGGCTGCGGTTGTCGGCGCCTACATGGCGATAAATATCGGCGCCAACGACGTGGCCAACAATGTCGGCCCGGCGGTCGGGTCATACGCGCTGACACTGACCGGGGCCATTGTCATTGCGGCCATTTTCGAAGCTGCCGGTGCCATCATCGCCGGGGGTGATGTCGTGTCGACGGTGAAGAAGGGCATTATCGATCCGGCGGATGTGTCTGACCCCAATGTATTCATCTGGGTGATGATGGGCGCGCTGATAGGCGCGGCGCTTTGGCTTAACGCCGCGACCTGGGTAGGGGCGCCGGTCTCGACGACCCATTCGATCGTCGGCGGCGTGATGGGAGCCGGGATCGCCGCTGCGGGCTGGGAAGTGGTAAACTGGGAATCGATGGGCAAGATCGCCCTGAGCTGGGTTGTCTCGCCGGTGACCGGCGGGATCATCGCGGCGTTGTGTCTGTTCACTCTGAAAAAGACCATTTTCTTCAAGTCCAATCCCGTCGAGTCCGCCCGCAAGGTCGTGCCTTTCATGATCGGAGCAATGACCTGGGCCTTCACCACCTATATCGCGCTCAAGGGGATCAAGAAGCTGGTCAAGGTCGACTTCACCACCGCCCTCTTGGCGGGATTTGCGGTGGGGTTGATCGCAATCATCATCGCCCGCCCGATCATCAACAAGGCCGCTCCGGCGCTTGAAAACAACCGCGCCGGAGTGAACCGGCTGTTCACCATTCCGCTGATCATTTCGGCGGCGCTGTTGAGCTTTGCCCATGGTGCCAATGATGTGGCCAACGCGGTGGGTCCGCTGGCCGGTGTGGTCGACGCCCTGACCAGTGCCGAGGGCGGTAGCTCGAAGGTGGCGATCCCGCTTTGGGTGATGGTGATCGGCGCCGTGGGAATCTCGGTGGGGCTGGCCCTGTTCGGGCCCAAGCTGATCCGCACCGTAGGTTCAGAGATCACCGAGTTGGACCGCTCGCGTGCATTCTGTATCGCGCTTGCCGCCGCCATCACGGTGATCTTCGCCAGCCAGCTGGGCATGCCGATCAGTTCGACCCATGTGGCGCTGGGCGCGGTGTTTGGCGTTGGTTTCCTGCGGGAATTTCTGGAAACCCGGCTGGGCAAGGTCGTGGAGAATGTGCTGAGCCAACACCAGGACGACAAGGATTTTGCGGTAACCGAACAGGTCCTGATGACGTTCCGCAACGCGCCGCCGGAAGACAAGCAGCGTATCCTGGACGAGATGAAGAGGATGGGCTCCGAAGCCATCATCGATGCCGCCCAGCGCAAAGTGCTGCAAAAGGCGCTGAAACGCCAACTCGTGCATCGTGCTTCGCTGTTCAAGATCGTGTCGGCCTGGATCATCACCGTGCCTGTTTCGGCCTTCCTCGCGGCACTGTTCTATTTTGTCCTGCGCGGTATGATGGTGCCATAGGAGCACGGTTTCCCTGATGCTGAAGAAACTTCTTCTGCCGGTCATTTTGCTGGTTCTTGCCCTTGGGTTCTGGGCCAGCGGCGATTTTCAGGAAATCGCCGCTGGCGTGGCCATCTTCCTTTTCGGCATGTTGATGCTCGAGGACGGTTTTCGGCTTTTCAGCGGGGGCTTTCTTGAAACCATGCTGGAGAAGGCGACCGGGTCGGTTACCAGATCTATAGGTTTCGGCATCGTGTCGACCACGATCATGCAGTCCAGTTCGCTGGTTTCGGTGATCACCATTTCGTTTCTCTCGGCCGGGCTGATTTCGCTGCTGGCTGGCGTCGGGATCATTTTTGGCGCCAATATCGGCACCACGACCGGCGCCTGGCTGGTCGCGGGCTTCGGTCTGAAGGTCAAGATCTCGGCCTATGCGCTGCCGATGTTGGCCATCGCCATCGTGCTGGTGTTTCAAAAAAACAAATACGTCAGGGGCGGTGGATTCGTTCTGGCGGGCCTGGGCTTTCTGTTCCTCGGGATCCACCACATGAAAGAGGGGTTCGAGGCCTTCAAGGATCAGTTTGACCTGACCCGATTTGCTCTTACCGGGCTTTTGGGACTGTTAGTCTATACCCTGATCGGTACCGCGGCGACCGTCGTCATGCAATCGAGCCACGCCACCATGACGCTGATCATCACGGCGCTGGCGGCGGGGCAGATTTCCTATGAAAACGCTCTGGCGCTGGCCATTGGCGCCAATATCGGCACCACGATCACTGCGATCATCGGCTCGTTGACGGCCAATTTTCAGGGCAAGCGCCTGGCGCTGGCGCATCTGATCTTCAACGTGACCACCGCCGGTGTCGCGCTGATCTTTATCGGCCCGATCCGAATGTCGGTCGATTTCATCTCGGCCGGGGTTGGTATTCCGGACAATGATTTCACCCTGAAGCTGGCGGTATTCCACACCATCTTCAACACGCTTGGCGTTGTGATCATGCTGCCGCTTCTGACCCGGCTGATTGCCTTTCTGGAACGCGCCATCACCCAGCCCGAAGAGGACCTGAGCGAACCGAGATACCTCTCTGCGGCGGTGGACGAGTTCCCGCAAACCATCGAAGTTGCCATGCGCCGCGAGGTAAAGCATCTTTATGACAACGCCGTGGAACTGATCGTGCACGGGCTCAACCTGCATCGCCAGGATGTCTTTGCCTCCAGGAACCTGGTCGAAACCGTTTCGGCCAGCCGTCAGCCGGTCGAATTCGACATCGACGAACGGTACGAGGCGCGTATCAAGACGCTCTATTCCGCAATCGTCGAGTTTGCCACCCGCGTCGGATCTAAGAACACGCCCGTGGACGCCATGGACAACATCTACTCCCTGCGCGACGTGGCCGGGCGGATCGTCCGGTCGGTGAAGTCGGTCAAACACCTGCGGCGCAATGCCACCCGGTACACCCAAAGCCAGCAGGGGGTGATCACCGAACTATACGACCAGTTGCGGATCGAGATTGCGCGGATTCTGGTCGAGATCCGCAAGCTCGAACTGGCCGACCCCGAGGACAGGTCGAGCTTGTGGCTGGATCAGGAGCGTATTCAGGTCGCCAGCGATGCGCAGGACACCAACAACCGGATCGAGGCACTGATCCGCAATCGCGAGCTTGACGCAACGACCGCGACATCGTTCCTGAACGACTCCAACTATGCATATTCGGCAATGCGCGACCTGCTGGGCGCCGCCCGGGCCTACTATATCGAAACCGAAGACGCGATGGCCGAGGTCGAACGCATTCTGGCGCTGGAAGACGAGGAACTGACGGACAT
Source organism: Paracoccaceae bacterium (assembly GCA_024226455.1). Classification (GTDB taxonomy): domain Bacteria; phylum Pseudomonadota; class Alphaproteobacteria; order Rhodobacterales; family Rhodobacteraceae; genus JAAELR01. The sequence goes on along the minus strand of JAAELR010000395.1, from coordinate 10,734 downwards.
GGTTCCTGAGGTGATCGGCGACAGCCCCAAGGATCGCGCTCCATGACCGGCGGGGTTTGTCGTATGGGGTTCACAATCGCTCGGCAATGCGGGCCGTCAAACAATGGGGGTTACCATGGAACTTGAAAGCGCCGTCGAGAAACTCGACAAGTATTTCAAACGCCTCAAGAAAGGCAAAGCCCAGAAGATCAAGCCCGTCCACGTCGAAAAGATCATTCGCAAGCTTGAAACGAAAGAGCAGCTTTTGCAGGCCGAGCTTGCCGAGACCGAACGGGAATCGAAAAGGCACCGGCTGGAACAGAAACTGAAAATGGTCCGGGAACAACAGGACCGCGCCCGTTGGCTGCAAAAAGAGATCGGTGCCAATAGCGCGTGATATGAACCAGCTCTTGTTGCCGGTCAGGTTTGCCAATCATCACTGAACCATATCCGATGACAGTCGGCAGGCCCTTGAAGTCCCGCGTCTGCCCGAGCCCCTCGCCAACAGGATTGGCGCGCCCCCGGCGCACCCGTTGGTCAGGACGACCGTTTGTGAGCCGCCGACCCCCGCAAAGCCCCCGGTCTCAGTTTATCCGGTCAATCCTTGCCGCCGTACGCTTGAAGGCCGGAGTGTCAGAGGCGCGGTCCATCTTGGTACCGGTCAGCCGGTTTGCCGCAGCCTCGGCGAAATGGAACGGATAGAAAATCGCGCCCTCCGGTGTGCGGTCGGTGATGGTGACCTTGACCTCGATCGATCCGTGTTTGCTGGCGATGCGCGCCATGCAGCCGTTGTCCAGACCATAGCGGCGGGCGTCTTCGGGGTGAACCTCGACCTCGCCTTCGGGGCGCATGTGATCAAGCCCCCGCGACCGCCGTGACTGGGTGCCGGTGTGATAATGCTCCAGCAACCTGCCAGAGTTCAGATTCAGCGGATACTTGTCGTCGGTTTCGTCCTCGCCCGCGTCGTCCTGATTGACCACATTGAACCCGGCCCGGCCTGACGCGGTTGGGAAACCCGCATCGTAAAGATAGCGCGTTCCGGGATGATCTGTGTCGAAAACCGGCCACTGCAGGCCGCTTCCGCCCAACCTCTCATGGCGAATACCGGCGTAAGCCGGCACCAGGGATGCGATCTCTGCCATGATTTCCGCCGAGCCTGCATAGCTCATCTCATAGCCCATCGCCGTTGCGACATCGCAAATGATCTCCCAGTCGGCACGAGCCTCACCGGCAGGTTCCATCGCCTTGCGCAACAGTTGCACGCGGCGTTCGGTGTTGGTGAATGTGCCATCCTTTTCGGCAAAACTGGCCACCGGAAATACAACATCCGCCAGGGCAGCAGTTTCGGACAGGAACAAATCCTGCACTACAAGGAAGTCGAGATTGCGCAAGCCCGCTTCGACCTCGTCGACATTGGGGCTGGAGCCCATGGGGTTTTCGCCCATGATATACATCGCCCTGATGCTGCCCGTGGCCGCGGCCTCTTCCATCCGCACGACAGAGAGCCCCTTGTCATCGGGCATCGGCGCGCCCCAGGCGGTCTCGAACTTGGTGCGGTGTTCAGGGTTCGCGATGTCGTGATAGCCCGGCAACTTGTTGTAGTGCCCCTGCATGTCGCAGCAACCTTGCACGTTTGACTGACCCCGAAGCGGCATGAACCCGGTTCCCGGCGTGCCAACATGGCCGGTCATCAGCGACAGGTTGGCCATGGCCAGCGCCCCGTCGACGCCTGTGAGGTGCTGGGTGATGCCCATGCCCCAAAGCGTCATGCCGCGCTCCGCGTTGGCATAGATCAGTGCGGCCTCACGCAGGCGGTCGGCCGGTACGCCCGAAACCTTCTCTACGTATTCCGGCGTGTAGCGTTCCAGGTTTTCAATGTAGGTTTCCCAGTTCTCTGTGCGGGCCGCGATGAATTCCCTGTTGGCCAGACCTTCTTTGACAATGACATGCGCAAGCCCGTTCAGCACCGCCACATTGCTGCCGCCCCTGGCACGCAGCCAGACATCGGCATGGTCAACCATTTCAATGCGGCGAGGGTCGATGACCACAATCTTCGCGCCGCTTTCATATTTGGCCTTCATCACCTGGCTGGAAATGACCGGATGTGTCACCGTGGTGTTAGAGCCGCAAATGATGAACGCCGAGGCCAGCCGTATGTCGGGCGTGGACGCCGAAGGAGCGCCGGAACCGACGGTTTCCTGAAAAGCGACAGCGGAAGCCATATGGCAAAGCCGGGCGCAATGGTCGATGTTGTTGGTGCCAAAGGCGCAGCGAACCAATTTCTGGAAGACAAAGTTTTCCTCATTGGTAGCCCGGGCTGAGGTGAGCCCCGCAAGCCTGTGCGCCCCGTGCTCTGCCTTGACCTCGTTCAGACGTTTTGCGGTATACGCGATGGCCTCTTGCCAGTTGGCAGGCTCCAGCGGGCTGTTCTTGCCGCCACGGCGCATCAGCGGCTGGGTCAGCCGGTCATCATGATGCAGAAAATCCATGCCAAAGCGGCCTTTGACGCAGAGATTGCCCATATTGGCTTCGGACTCGAAGGACGGATTTACCGCCACCATCCTGCCGTTCTCTGTCTCGATCTCGATGGCGCAGCCAACCCCGCAATAGCAGCAGGTCGTGGTGGTTTTCTGGCGCAGGTTCTTGGGCAGGGTCCCGGTGTCGGAAAGATCCTTCAGCGCACCGGTCGGGCAGGCCCCAATGCACTGTCCGCAGTTGTTGCACTGGGTGTCGCGGAAATCCCGGGTGCCGCTGACCAGTGCGGGATAGCCGGATGGGTCGGTGGTATAGACCGACCGGTGCTGGACCTCATTGCAAATGCGCACGCATTGCAGGCACTTGATGCACTTTTGGACCTCAAGCTGAAAGAACGGCCATGAAACGAGTGGCGGCGCGAGGCCCGGATCGACGGTTTCACTTTGGCCCGGTTTGACTTGCTTGTTCATTTCCACGCCTCCTTGCCGAGGTAGGTTCTGGTCCCGGCGCCAAACTCGATCGACAGCCGTTGCAGGCCGCACACCCCTGCCGCCTGACAGGTGCACATCAGGCAGCGGCTGGCCTCTTTCAGCGCGGCCTCTTCGGTGAACCCGGTCTCGACCTCGTCAAAGGCCGGGTCGTTGTCGACATCGCCGCCGTATTTGGTGTTGCTGAACGCCTGCAGGCGGCCATCCCCATCGAGCACCGGCATTTCGTTGAACACCTCGTCCGAGGCCGCCCTGGCGCCGATATCGAAGAATTTCGGCCGGTGACGGCGGATCGTGGCGGCGATGCCCGCCTCATCGGCGCCGTTCAGCCAGGCGTCAATCGCGAACGCTCCCATCCGCCCGGCCCCGACGCCTTCGACTACCGTGGCGGCGCCGGTGACGCAGTCGCCGCCGGAAAACACGCCGGGCAGGTTGGTCATCATCGTCTGTTCGTCAACCTCGATGGTGCCCCATCTTTCGTGCAGGCCAAGCGAGCTTTCGTTCAGCGAGGCGACGTCCACATCCTGCCCGATGGCCAGCAGGATCGTATCGGCCGGGGTGAAATACTCGGACCCCTCGATGGGAACCGGTCGCCGCCGGCCGCTGTCGTCGGGCTCGCCCAGTTCCATGCGCTGCGAGGTCAGGCCCACGACCTTGCCGTTTTCGGTCTCTACCGATACCGGCGCCGTGAGCAGGTCAAGCTTGATGCCTTCCACATCGCATTCGTGGATCTCATGCGCCGCGGCGGTCATCTCTGTGCGGGTGCGCCGGTAGTTCATGGTGACATCCGTAGCGCCGACACGGCGCGCGGTGCGCACTGCATCCGCCGCGGTAAAGCCGCCACCGATCACGATGACCTTGTCGCCCACATCGACCCGTTTGTTGCGGTTCACATCCGCCAGTAAATCGATAGCCGGCATGACGCCCTCGGCCTCTTGCCCGGCGATGCCGGTGGGTTTGGCAGCCTGTGCCCCAATTGACATGTAGACTGCATCGTACCCCTGATCCTTCAGCGTCTCGATCTGATAGTCCCGGCCCATCTGCTGGCCGGTCTGCAGCTTGACCCCCAGCGACAGGATATCGTCAATCTCCTGATCCAGCACCGCATTGGGCAGCCGGTATGGCGGGATGCCATAGCGCAGCATGCCGCCGGCCTGTTCCTGAGCCTCCAGCAATGTCACCGCGTGTCCTGCCAGTGCCAGATAGTAAGCCGCCGACAGCCCCGTGGGGCCCGCCCCGACGACCGCGACCTTCTTGCCGGTGGCCGGTTTGGGCTCTGGCTGGGTCGGCAGCCCGCTTTCGGCCGCCTTGTCCGCCGCAAACCGTTTCAGCGAGCAGATTGCCACCGGGTCGCCATCGATCTGCACCCTTCGGCAGGGATCTTCGCAAGGACGCGGGCAGACCCGCCCCAGCACTCCGGGCAGGGGCAGCATTTCCTTGATCAGCGCGGTCGAGCCCGCATAGTCCTGTTTGACGATCAGATCGATATAGCCGGCGATATTGATCCCGGCGGGGCAGGCATCGGTGCAGGGCGGTTGGCAATAGGCGTTGTGATCGGACAGATAAGTGTCGAGAATGCCCCGCCTCTTGGCGCTCAGCGCCTCGGAACCGGTACGAATAGCCATGCCGCTTGCGACAGGCGTGTTGCATGCCAGAACCATCCCCTCGCGGCCCTCGACCTCGACCGAGCACATTTCGCACTGTCCGGTCGGTTTCATCCGCGGATCGTAGCACAGGTTCGGGATCGAAATATCCGACGCGGTTGCGGCATCGAAAATCGACTGCCCCTGAAGGGCAGTTATTTTCATGCCGTCAATCGTCAGCTGAACCGTCGCAGTCTCATAGCTCATTCCGTCGCCCTCAAACCTGTCGTCGATCTATGTTTGTTGGTTTTTTCGGGGGGTTTCCAGAGAATTCTGGACCAGCGCTAAGCTATTTTTCAAACCTCGGGCCTCGACCCCACCTGATGCCCCTCAGATGCCCCGGATTGCGCCCTTCAGATTGCCATTCGGCAAGCCACCTGATCGGGCGCCCGCGTAGCTGTTGCCCAAGGCGCCACCCGCTATCCCATCGGGACTGCCCGGTTTTTCGGATCCCGCCCGAACCAGTTCTTCTGGTTGTGGATCTTGCCAAGCAGTTCGGTGATTTCCGCAATCCCCGAACTCGCCTCATTCATCGCCTGAGGATCCTCTTGCTTTGCCGAGTCCAGAAACGCTTGCGAGCGGTTAGCCAGCTCTTTGGACAGGCAACTCTCTATGACGTCGATATCAGAGGGGTTCAACCGGAACCTGCGTTTGTACCGCATCAGACATCTCCATTTGTGCGCCCATTGGCCAGGCAGCCAAATGACAAGGACCGAATACCGTCGAGCCCGAAGCGCTTGCCTGCGCCGCAGAGTACCAGATATCTGTTGCTCTGCACTACAAATGCGGCGGTCCCTGCCGGTTGCGTTGACCGTCTATACTCAAGCGTCTGACCGCGAAGGGGCAACCGGCGTGACATGCCCGGGAATCAGGCCCTTCAACGGTTTTGGTAGGCAGCAATTGCCGAGCCGCCCGGACCAAGCGGCAGTCGGTGAGAAGGGGGATGCGACCAGAGGTCTCACGCCCGGATTCGCGGCCGCGCCCGGACGGGTTTTTGCGCCCGTCTCGTCTGGTGACGGCGGAATGCTCTTGACATCGCACGGTTGGCTTCACCATATGAATGCGCATGCAAAAATGTGGGTCGAGTGACCCGTCCGGCGGCTTTTGACCGCCGCGACACTGAAAGGAAATCCGGCATGGCCATGACCCCGCGCGAGAATTTCCGCGCCGCGATGACCCGCTCGGGACCGGAATGGGTGCCGGTCGACATGAGCAAGCATATCGGTTCGATCCACAAGACGCATTACGCCGGTCTTCAGCCGCTGTTGCCGGATGTGGAAATGAAGAACGGTGAGCGTATCCTTGACCGCATGGCGCAGACCGTGGTGCCGGACGAGGCTCTGCTGAGGCGGTTCAACGTCGATTTCCGCTGGCTGGTGCCGAACTGGGTTCAGGTGACCGAACGGCAGGATGTGGACGGTTATTTCGACATGTGGGGCGTGCCCTACAAGGGCGCGGATGGCGATCACTTTGCGGTCGACAGCCTGAGCACGGCGCCGCTGGCGCATGCTCAGACAGTCGAGGATATCGAGAACTTCGACTGGCCCGATCCGGAAGACCCGGCGCAGTTCGCGGGGCTTGGCGAGCGCGCTCGGGATCTTTTTGAAAACACCGGGTACGTGCTCGGCGCCGACGCGATCAAGGCGGGGCCGCTGATGTCGGCGCTGCAGATGCGCGGCTACCAGCAGTATTTCATGGACTTGGTGATCAACCCAGAGCTTTCCGACGCCATTCTGGGCAAGATCACCGACCTTCTGTGCCGCATGTGGACCCGGTTCATGGACGAAGTCGGCGAGTATGTCGATCTCGCCTATGTCACCGACGATCTGGGCAGTCAGACCTCGCTGCTGATCTCGCCCGAGGTTTATCGCACCCGTATCAAACCATTCCACACCAGGCTGCACCAGCACATCAAGCATGCGGGTGGCGTCTATCTGATGATGCACACCGACGGCGCGGTGCTGGCGCTGATCGAAGACCTGATCGAGACCGGCGCAGATATCCTCAACCCGGTGCAGACCTCGACCTCGGGGATGGAGGACACCGCCGCGCTGAAGGCGCGTTTCGGCGATCGGCTGGCGTTTCACGGTGCGATGGACGTGCAGCAGATGATGCCCGGCGCGACCCTCGACGAGCTGAAATGGGAGATCGCCCGGCGCATGACCGATCTCGGGCCAGACGGCGGTTTCATAATCGCGCCGTGCCACAATATCGGCCATGACATCGCGCCCCAACAGACCATCGCATATTTCGATCTGCTGCGCGAATACGGGCGCTACCCGCTGGAACTGGAGCCCGTGATCGCCACGAATGCCTCTTATTTCGAGCGCCTGAATGCGACGAGCCCCAAACCCGCCAAACCGGCGGCCGATGCAGAGGGCGCAGGTCGCCCGTCGCGCAGACGCCGCCGCCCAAAGCCTGAGCAAGGAACACCGCAATGAGTACGCCCGGCCTGCTGACCCCCGACTATTGCCGCAACATGCGCATCCTCGGCCATTCCGATCAGGGTGGACGTGCCGACGGCATCCAGATCATGGTTTCTGACGGCTATGCCTATGTCGGCCACGTATTCAACAACGGCTTTTCGGTGATCGACGTGCGCGACCCGAAAAACCCGAAATTCGTGCGCCATATGCCGCAGCCCGAAGGCACCTGGAGCCAGCATCTGCAAACCCATGGCGACATCATGATCGTCAACAACATGTGCGACATGCTGAAGGTTGAAACATCCGGAGCGTTCGATCCGGGCGAGTACTACAAGGGCTCGGTGGCCGACAAGGTCGATATCTCGGGCAGCGACCGGCCCTATTCGGCCGGCATGCGCATCTACGACATCTCTGACCGCGCCAACCCGCGCGAGATCGCGTTCTTCGAGGTGCCGGGGCTTGGCGTACACCGCACATTCTGGGATGGCGGCGACTGGGTTTATTTTTCTGCCCTGCCGCCGGGGTTTTCCGACGATATCTTCATGATCGCGGATTTCAGGAACCCCGAGAAGCCGCAAGTCGTTAGCCAGCTTTGGAAAGAGGGCATGCACACGGTCGGCGGCGAGACCCCCGGCTGGGACACGAAATACCGCTACGCCCTGCACCACGCCATCGTGAAGGGCGACCTGGCCGCCGCGGCCTGGCGCGACGGCGGCATGTCGCTGATCGATGTGTCGGACCGCTACAACCCGAAATTCCTGTCGCACGACAACCCGTGCCCGCCCTTTGCCGGCCACACCCACAACACTCTGCCGCTGCCCGGGCGCGGGCTGATGTTCGTGGTCGAGGAAAGTCAGGCCGACAATTGCGAGGACGGGACAAAGCGCAACTGGGTCTACGATATCTCTGTGCCGGAAAACCCGGTGACCATCGCCACCACGCTGGCGCCGGATGAAGAGGACTACAAAAACAAGGGCGGCCAGTTCGGGCCGCATAACGTGCACGAGAACCGCTCGGAGGGCTTTCAGAGCGAGGAAGTCATGTTTGTCAGCTACCAGAATGCCGGTCTGCGGGTCTACGACATCTCGAACCCGTTCCGGCCCGAAGAGATCGCCGCCTGCGTGCCTCCGGCGCCGAAAAAGCTGATGGATTACCGACCCAACCGCCCTGTGGTGGTCGATACGACGGATGTCTATGTCGACAAGCAGGGTCTGATCTACACCACCGACATGAACGCGGGGCTCTATATCATGGAAATGGACGGGCTCTGATGCCGAAACTTGTGGTCGCGGGCAAGATCCACCCCGACGGCATGGCGATCCTGCAGGCCGAGCCGGGGCTGGAGATCGAGCTTTTTTCCGATCCGGGTGCGGCCCTGCCCATGCAAAGCCTCAGCTCCGCCGATGCCCTGCTGATCCGCTATGGGGTGATCACGCCCGCCATGGCCGAGCAGATGCCAGGGCTGCGCATCGTCTCGCGCCACGGGGTGGGTTGCGATAACCTGCCGGTCACCGAATTGGCTGCCCGGGGCGTGCCGGTAACCATCGTGGGGCCGGTGAATGCCGTGTCGGTGGCCGAGACGGTGATGGCCATGGTACTGGCGCTGGCCAAGGACCTCATTGCCAGCGATGCCGCGGTGCGCCAGGGAAACTGGAACTACCGCAATACGGTGTCGCTCAGTCAGCTGACCGACAAGAAGCTGCTGCTCTTGGGTATCGGCCGGATCGGCCGCGAGGTTGCGCGGCGCGCGGCGGCATTCGGTATGCAGGTTCTGGTCTTCGATCCTTTCGTCGAGCCGGAGGCGATCCGGGACGGGGGTTACCAGCCCGTCGCGGACTGGAAGGCTGCGTTGCCGGATGTGGACGTGCTGAGCCTGCACCTGCCTGCGACGCCCCAGACCATGGGGTTGATCGGAGAAGCCGAACTGGCGCAGATGAAGCCCAAGGGGCTGGTGATCAACGCCGCGCGCGGCGGGCTGGTGGACGAAGAGGCGCTATATGATGCCCTGACCGGCCGCATGGCGGCGGGCGGTGCCGGACTGGATTGTTTTGCCTCTGAACCGCCCGCCGAGGATCTGCCGCTGCTGGCCCTGCCCAACGTGGTGGTCAGCCCGCATTCGGCCGCGCTCAGCGCCGAGGCGGTGCGGGGCATGGGGGTCGTCGCGGCGCAAAACGTGATCGACGGGCTGCATGGCAGGCTCGACCCGGCGCTGGTCTTCAACCGGCGCCAGTTAAAGGACGCGGGCCATGCGCTATGAGATCCCGACAGAGGCCAGGCTGCCGTTTCTGGCCGAGCCGGTCGCGATCCACTGGGGCAATCATGCGCTGGTGATGTTCGGGATCTGGTTCGTGCTGGTGCCGGTCTCGGTGATGCTGCTTCGGTTCGGCAAGATCCCTCCCTCGACCTACGGCATCCCGCGCGGCACATCCAAATGGGCATGGCCGGAACTGCCCTGGACCCTGCACAAATACGCGCTCTACACCGCGATTTTCCTGACCTTGGCCGGAGCGGGCCTTTCGGTACTGCTCTCGGGCGGATTTTCCGGAACGCTGCATGCATGGCTGGGCAGTGCTGCGGTGCTGCTTGGCGCGCTGCAGGGGCTGTCGGCCTGGTTCCGGGGCAGTCATGGCGGGCGCAAGGATCCCGCTGCCGATCCCGATGACCGCGCCACCTGGGGGGGCGATCATTTTGACATGGCACCGCGCCGCTGGTGGTTCGAGGCCTACCACAAGACCGCTGGCTATTTCGCCCTGGCGCTGGCACTTGGGGCGGTCGCCACCGGGTTGTCGCAATTCTGGATGCCGGTTCTGGCGGCGGCGATGTTTGTGGTCGTGCTGGCCGCGTTGGGCCTGGCGGTGCTGCTGCAGGGCAGGGGCCACAAGCACGACACCTACCGGTCGGCCTATGGTCACCACGCCGAGCATCCGTTCAATCGGCGCCGCTATGGCCGAATGCTCGAGGAACGCGGCGAGAAACCCTGACCCCCTGGAGGCCGGGGTTGCAACGGGCTTTGGAGTTCCCGATAGGGGATCCAAAACCCCACGGCCTTTGCCGGCATGGCAAAGCGACGTTTGCGGTTTGGACAGCCATCATGGAATCCTGCAACCGGGCAGGCCACAGGGCTCAGGATTCCGAATATCATATCGTGTGGATCCTGAAATACCGTTGTCAGAGCCCGATTGAAAACTAAGTTGAATGATTCCAGCTATTTGTGATTCATCCGAGTATGTGGACTTGGAGGGAAACATGCCGTGGACAGAAATCACTCGCCTTGACTATGACCGACGTGCCTTGCGGTATGCAAGCGATACGACTGATGAGGAATGGGATCCGATTGAACCATTTCTTCGCCCCTGCTCCAGGGGGCATCCTCGCGAGACCGACATGCGGGCTGTGTGGGATCGGGGTGTCAGTGTGCGTTACTGCCAAAGGACTTTGCGCCATTTCAGACGGTGCAGTACCATTTCTATCGTCTGCGCCACGACGGGCTGTTCGACCTGATCAACGACACGCTTGTCGAAGCTTCTCGGGTATTGGCGGACGAGACGCCGCAACCCACTTTGAAAGGAACCGGCTGAATAGGAGTTATTGTCAAATCTGGTGTTTGAGAGTTTTGGGTCATGCAGCGATCTGGTCGGGTTTGGTGGTTTCAATTCCGTCTTTGAACGTGACGCCCGTGATGACTTTGGCGAGGTAGTCAAAGCCGCGTAGCTTCCTCCAATT
>JAAELR010000394.1 GCA_024226455.1 Paracoccaceae bacterium | reverse complement strand
CGCTTCAAGCGCTACGCGCTGTTCGTCGGTCAGGGAAACTGTTTTGTGTTGCTTGCTCATGCTCTGACGCTGCATGATAACCCGCGCTTGGCCATGCGGTGCATTGACTCAATGGGCCAGAAAATCTTCAGGTCAATTCAGCCGCAGGAGTATATCCTGCATTACAGGATAAGCCCGTAATATTGGAAATGACCATCGTTTCGATGGTCTGACGCAGGGGAGGAACACCATGATCACCAAATCAACCCGTCGCGCCGCCATCGCGTCGCTGACAGTGCTTGGCCTGACGGTCGCAATGGCTCTGCCCGCCTTCGCCGCTGACGCGATCACGCTTCGGATGGCGACATCCGGCTCGGAAACCGATCAGCGCTCTATCGCCATGGCCGGTGTCCTCGCTCCGATAGTTGCCGGCCTCGTCGAATATCGGGGCTGATGCGGCTGTCGGTTGCCACCACATCGGTTCCCGGCGATCTGTTCGAGAAGCTCGAAACGATTGCCGCGACCGGGTTCAGCGGAATAGAGCTTTGTGAGCCCGATCTGACCGGGTTGGCGATGCCCGCGCCGCTGCCCGATCTGCCGCAAATGGTGTACTCCAAAGTTATCGAGTTCATCGAATTCACCGTGGACCAAGGCTCTGGCCGAGCGTTCACCGATCTTTTGAGTGCGCTGTGTTTTCGCAAGGAACGCCAACATGTCTCGAAATCGATCGAGCTTTGGCGGCAGGGGGCGATCAATCTGGTCGTGAACTCGGAAGCCACCGGATTTGCCGCCGATGCCTTTGCCGAACACGGACCCTCGGTTTGCGACATGGGGCTGCGGGTCAGCGATGCCGACCGGACCGTGGCGCGGGCGACGAAGCTTGGGGCGCCTGAGTTTTCCCCGCCCCGAGGGCGAGGTGCGGCTGAACCTCAACGGCGCTGGCGAGCGGCGCACATTTACCGGGGCCTTTTTGGCCGATCAGTTTGGCGCAGGCGTGCAGCACATCGCGTTTCAGACCGACGATATATTCGAGAGGTCCGGGCATCTGGCGACCGCCGGTTTCCAAAGACTGAAGATGTCCGGCAATTACTATGAAGATCTGGCCGTGGCCTTCCAACTGGAGCCGGAAACCATTGAACGTCCTCGCGTCGGGCATATTCTTTATGGCCGCAGCGGTGAGGTCGAGTATTTCCAGATCCACGGCGCGCCGTTGTTTCGCGGGTTCTTCTTTGAGATCGTCGAGCGCAAAGGCGGCGATCAGGGATATGGTGCGCGAAATGCGCCGATCCGGCTGGCGGCAGAGATGCGCGATACACGAGAGAGGCAGAAGACATGAGCGACGATTCAGACGCCGTGCGCCAATGGTGGCGGACATCGATCATCGATATGGCCCCCGGGCGCATCGCCTTTCGCGGACACCCGGTTCAGGACCTGATCGGCAATGTCGGCTTCGGCCAGATGATCTGGCTGATGACGCGTGGCGATCTGCCCACCCCAGAGCAGGCGGCACTTTTGGAATGCGCACTGGTTGCTGGCGTCGATCATGGCCCGCAGGCGCCCTCGATCGCGGCGGCCCGCATGGCGGCGACCTGTGGCGTAGGGCTTAACGCGGTGATAGCGACCGGCGTCAACATGCTGGGCGATGTGCATGGCGGGGCAGGGGAGCAGTGTGCCGAGCTATACCTCGACATTGCCTCACGGATGGATGGTGGTGCCGATCTGAAAACGGCAACCCAGGATGGCGTCGCCCGCTGGCGCGAGACCTACGGCAAGATCGTTTCGGGCTTCGGGCACCGGTTCCACAAGCCGGTCGATCCCCGTGCGCCGCGCCTGATGGCACTGGTGCGCGAGGCGGCGGGTGCGGGCGCTGTCTCTGGCCGCTTTGCCGATGTCGGCGAGGCGGTGCAGGCCGAAATCGGCCGCCAGCGTGGGGTGGACATTGCCATGAACATCGACGGCGCCACGGCGGTGATCTTTTGCGAGCTTGGGTTTCCGCCACCGTTGTCGCGGGGGCTGTTCTGCCTGTCACGCTCGGTCGGCGTGCTGGCGCACGGGTGGGAGCAGATGCAGCAGGGCGGGCGCAACAAGGGCCCGATGCCGCCGCGTTTCCTGCCTGTATATGAGCCCAAGGGCAACGATGAGTGACGCGGTGAACCCCTTCGGGTCGGCCTGATCAGAACTGACCGTATCAGTGACATCCATCTGAAAACGCATGTGAAACATGATGGGGTAGAGGTCGCCGTTTGCGGCAGCCTGAACCTTGAGGAAAGCCGGGCCAAAGCCGAAACCCAAGGTGTGGCGCGTGTGGCCCGGCCCCGGGACATCATCGCCGATCCCGATATCGAGGCGATCCTGAACCTGACCATCCCCGCCGCCGTCGCCGAGGTGTGTCTCGCGATGCTTGAGACCGGCAAGCACGTCTATTTCGAAAAACCCCTGGTCAGCGATCTGACCAAGGGCCGGCGCGTGCTGAATCTTGCAGCCAGCAAGGGCACTAACCGTCGGTAATGCGCCCGATACCTGGCTGGGCGGGCGTTGGCAGACCGTGCGAAAGTTATTGGATCAGGGCGCCATCGGACGCCCGACCGGGGTCGCGGCATTTGTTGGCACCCGCGGCACCAAGCGGCACAATTCCAACCCGGATTTCTACTATTAGGTCGGTGGCGGGCCGACGGACATCTTCAGCCAAGTGATCCCGCCTGACAGTTTCGACCGGATCGCTGGCAATACGCGTTCGCTCGTCAAACCTTCCGTTGACGACGACACGGTCCGCCTGATTGTAAGAGCCTTGGCCAGCGCCGAAAACCCCGTCGCCTATGTCGGTGGCGGGATTCGTCTTGCTCAGGCCAGCGAGGAGTTGCGGGAATTCGTCGACCAAATGGGCCTGCCCGTGGCGCATTCGCTGATGGGCAAGGGTGCGCCGCGTGACGACCATCCGCTGGTGATGGGCATGACCGGGTTCTGGGGCACCGAACTGGTCAACCAGTCCTGCCTGAATGCCGACTATATCCTTGCGCTGGGTAGCCAAGCGATTGACCGGCTGGAGCCGGGCAGACACTGTTGCAGGGGCCGGACAGGCGGGTTCAATCGAACTGGCCATAACCAATCCGTCGCAACAAAGCCTATTGCCATCCCTGCAGCCAGCAAACGCCGGGCAATGGCGATGGTGCCCCGGACATCGATGTCGTGTTCCAACGCGACCGGGATCAGGATCTTCCTGTGCCCGTGTCAACTCTTTGACTGTGCCGCGCCCGGTCGCCGCAAGCGTGCGACCGGGCGCGGGGGCCGGCTCACGTCGATACGTGGCTGACGTCCTCGTCGGGCGACCAGATATCGAGGATGTTCCAGTGCCCCGTGGTCGGCGTCGGGTTGTTGATCATCGGGACATCCAGAACGGTAGGTTTGCCACTGGCAATCGCCGCCTTCAACGCCGGCAGAAGATCATCTGCCGAAGAGCCCCGAACGCCTTCGGCCCCATAGGCGCGGGCAATCTCGCAATAGCCCGGCCCGTTGGTGGGTGCCGCGGCAGAGCCCGGGACGGTTGTACCATAGGTCAGCCCGTAATGCGCCTTTTGCAGGCCGGCAATGGTACCGAAGGCGTTGTTGTTCATCACCAACCAGACGATGCCAAGGTTCAGCTCGACCGCGGTCGCCAGCATCGGCGGATTCTGACCAAAGCCGCCGTCGCCCACAAGGCTGATCACCACCCGGTCGGGCGCTGCCAGCTTGGCACCGATAGCGCCTGGCGGGCCAAAGCCCATGGTGGCGACCCCCGGGCGTCAGGATCGAGCCGGGTGTCAGGATGTCGAACTGCTGACCGAAGCCGTTCTTGTTCCAGCCGACCTCGGTGGTGATGATGGAATCCTCGGGCAGGGCCTTGCGGGTATATCCCCAGCGGCCCGATCGGTGCGCCGGTGCCCAAAAGATCACCGCGCGCGACGGCGATGCCGGTGAGCGCCGAGAACAGCGATTTGGCCACCTGCCTGACGTTGATCGGGCGGTTCGGGGGGCAGAACTCTTTGGAGTATTCTCTTTGCTAGAGGTTCTCGGTTTGCGGCATGCCGAGCACATGAAAGCCGCCATCGACGCGCACGATTTCTCCGGTGGTGCAGGCGCCGTATTCCGACGCCAGGTAGACCGCCGTGCCGCCCACGGCCTCTAGCGTGGCGTTGGCACGCAAAGGTGTATTCAGCTCTGTATGCTTGAAGGTCTTGCGCGCGCCGCCGATTGCCGCGCCGGCCAGGGTCTTCATCGGGCCGGGGCTGATCGCGTTGACCCGGATGCCCTCGGGGCCCAGATCGTTGGCCAGGTAGAGCACGGTCGATTCCAGCGCCGCCTTGGCCACGCCCATGACGTTGTAATAGGGCGTCACCCGGTTGGAACCCTGGTATGTCATGGTCAGCACGGTGCCGCCGTCGGTCATCAGCGCCCGCGCCCGGCGGGCGACGTCGATCAGCGAGTAGCAGCTGATCGACATGGAATTGCAGAAATTGTCGAGCGACGTGTCGATGAAACGTCCGGTCAGTTCCGCCCGGTCGGAAAAGGCGATGGCGTGGACCACGAAATCGAGCCGGCCCCAGCGCCGGGCCAGTTCGGCAAATGTGGCGTCCATCTTTTCAGGGTCCATCACGTCGCAGTCGATCATGATCTCGGCGCCAATCGACTTTACCAGCGGTGCGACCCGCTTGCCAAAGGCGTCGCCCTGGTAGGTAAAGGCCAGGTCCGCGCCCTCGGCAGCCATGGCGCGCGCGATGCCCCAGGCGATCGAGCGCTCGTTGGCGACGCCCATGATCAGGCCGCGTTTTCCTTTCATCAGGTCAGGCATATAGGGTCATCCGTGGAATCTGGAGAGCAGCATGGAGCCGTTGGTGCCGCCGAAACCGAAGGAGTTGGTCATCACCGTGTCGAGGCCGGCATTCTGGGCCGTTCGGGTGGCGATTTCTTCGGGGGCGAGAGCGGGGTCGAGGGTTTCGACGTTGATCGAAGGGGCGATGAAATCGCCGTCCAGCATCAGCAGGCAGAAGATCGCCTCTAATGCGCCCGCGGCGCCCTGGGCGTGGCCGGTCATCGATTTGGTTGAGCTTATTGGCGGCGTGGTGCCTTGCCCGAAGACCCGGCGCACCGCCTCTACCTCGCCCACGTCGCCGACCGGGGTCGAGGTGCCGTGGGCATTGATATAGCTGACCGCGCGGTCGTCGGGCAGGGTGTTCAGCGCCAGTCGCATGGCGCGTTCACCGCCTTCGCCGCTGGGGGCCACCATGTCGTGGCCGTCCGATGTGGCGCCAAAGCCGGTGACCTCGGCATAGATCCTCGCGCCGCGGGCCCGGGCGCGTTCCAGGTCTTCCAGCACCACCACGCCGCCGCCGCCGGAAATCACAAAGCCGTCGCGATTGGCGTCGAAGGCGCGCGAGGCGCGGGCCGGGCTGTCATTGTACTTGCTGCTCATGGCGCCCATGGCGTCAAACAGGCACGAAAGCGTCCAGTCCAGTTCCTCGCCACCGCCGGCGAACATGACGTCCTGACCGCCAAGCATGATCTGCTGTGCCGCGATGCCGATGCAATGCAGCGAGGTGGAGCAGGCCGAGGTGATCGAGAAGTTGACACCCTTGATCTTGAAGGCGGTGGCCAGGTTGGCCGAAACCGTAGAGCCCATGCATTTCGGCACTGCGAAGGGGCCGATGCGTTTCGGCGCGCCCTTTTCCAGCACCGTCTGATGCGCGGTGAACATCGCACTTGTGGACGGTCCACCCGACCCGGCGATAAGGCCGGTACGGGGGGCAGAGACCTCTGCCTCGGTCAGGCCCGCATCGGTGATGGCCTGGCGCATCGCGATATAGGCATAGGCCGAACCCGGCCCCATGAAGCGCAACACGCGCTTGTCGATGTTGCCGGCGATGTCGAATTCGATGGCGCCCTTGACCTGGCTGCGAAATCCGCGCTCGGTGTAGTCCTCGGCGGCGACGATGCCGGACCGGCCCGCCTTCAGCGAGGCCACGACCTCGGTGGCCGAGTTCCCGATCGACGAAATGATCCCCAAACCCGTGATGGCGACGCGGCGCATGGCGCAAACCTCCCTCTCGCCGACCCTAGCTGCCGGCAGCCGCGAGGCCGACCTTCATGCTCATGGCCTCGCAGACAAGTTCACCATCGGCCATCACGCGGCCATCCGCTACCCCCAATTTGAGCTTGCGGTCGATGACCCGAGTGAAATCAATGTGATAAGTGACCAGCTTGCGGTCGGGGCGGACCATGCCCTTGAGCTTGACCTCGCCCACGCCCATGGCAAAGCCCTGACCCAGCCAGCCGCGCCAGCCCAGGTTGAAACCGGTCAGCTGCCAAAGACCGTCGAGCATCAGGCAGCCGGGCATTACGTTGTTACCGGGGAAATGGCAGGGGAAGAACCACAGGTCGGGGCTGATATCGAGCTCGGCGACGATGTGACCCTTGCCGTGTTCGCCCGCGTCGGCGCTGACATCGGTGATCCGGTCCATCATCAGCATTGGCGGTTCGGGAAGCTGGGCATTGCTGGGGCCAAAGAGCTCTCCGCGGGCGCATTTCAGCAGCCCTTCCTTGTCGAAGGTCCTTGGATAGTCAGCCATGTTTCCTGAGGCTCCCGGTGCTCTGCCCTGATCTTCAGCCCCGTCTAGCAGGTGAGGGAAAGGAGAGGCAAGAGCGCGCGGCGCGGCGATTGCACCGGCCGCGGGGCCCGGCTGCAATGCGGTTTCCAATTGAAACCAGCGCCGCCCGCGGCCTATATTGCAGATGTGCAATGGGTAAAACGCTATGCAGGTCGTGTCCGGGACACTTAATCGAGGCGCCGAATGGCTAAGTGGCGCGGGGCTGCGCCCGACGCGGCAGCGTGTGGCCCTGGCTGAACTGCTGGTGGGCGACGGCGAGGACCGGCACCTGACGGCCGAGGAGCTTTATGCTTCGGCCTGCAACGGCGGCGAGAAAGTGTCGCTGGCCACCGTCTACAACACCCTGCGCGCCTTCTGCGATGCCGGTCTGATGCGCGAGATCACGGTGGACGGCTCGAAAAGCTATTTCGACACCAACACCACCAGCCACCCGCATTTCTATTGGGAAGACACCCAGGCGGTCACCGACGCGCCCATCGACCAACTGTATATCGCACAGCTTCCGGACGCGCCCGAAGGCACCGAGATCGTCAATGTCGGCGTGGTGATCAGGCTCCGGCGAGTCTGAGGAGCGGTTTCCGACCCAGACGGGATTTCGAGCGCTCGTCCAGTGGACGGACCTGCCGTTCACTGATCGGCAACAGACTTTGCACTGGCCTGGAACAATATCGTGTCGGGTTGATCGGATACCGGATACAACATGCCGCTTTCGGGCGCCGGGCGCATGCCTTGGTGGTGTTCCATTCCTGACGTTGGACCAGGGGGTCGATTGAGGAATGCACTGCGTATGCTGTGAAAAGTCTGCGCTTGAATTCAAGGCTTCCGACCGGATAGTATTGCCCATGCGCCTGAGTTTTTGGTTTGGATCAGTTTTTTTTACTCGCCCTGATTTGGACAGGATCGTGGTTCATCGAAGCTGGCGTCGGCGAGTTCTATCATCCGATGGCCGCTCGCGGCGACATGTTTCACTCAATTCGACAATGGTCCGTAGCATTGCCACTTTTGACGGCGTTGGCCATAGCTTTCGCTTGGCTTCTGCGGCGACCATTGCCTCCCCGCGCATTCGTTGTCGGAACATGTGTGATTGTGGCAGGGGCGCTTCTGCCACTCCTTCCTCGCGTCGATAGCGGATATGAGCAGGATTACTGGATAGGCGATCAAAGATACTCAATCCCATGGGCATACGGCCCTTACAATGGGCAGGCGTCACCCGGCGGGAGATTTTTTCTGGTAATGGTGTCACCCAACGGGTTAGCTCCCCGGTATGAAACTGACAACGAAACAATTATCATCGGCATGGCTTCAGACAACACTGCTTGGAAACACGTCGAGGTTTCGACAGGTTTATGTTTGACTGATCAATATCGGTTCGAGTGTTCTTGGCAGGCCGACGGGGTTTTCTACCGTGCAAGGGGCGATCCCGAACATAAACCTGACGAACCAATGACGTTCGCGGTTGAAGTCACAGACTTGCTGGATGGATTTGCTGTTGATTCGCGCTAATACTCAGTGGCAGCGGCCCTTTTCACGACCAGCTGTAGAATTGCGCTAATCCGGGCAGACATACTTCGACCTTGTGGAAAGCCTCCCAAAAAAACACATCGTACGACACATCGAGGCACATGTTTTCTGCATCAGGCCTGGCGCAACACCCTCGACCAAGCGGTAGACATGTATGGCAAGTTGCTGGAGCGCAGCCAGAAGCAGTCAAGAACCAACCCGACGAGAAGCACAGATCGCAAAGGCGCACCGTTGACCGGATCATGCGGCGCTACCGCAATCTGGGTGCGGCCAAAGGCAGCTCATGAGAAAGGGGTTTTCTGCACTGAGCCTCACTTGATGCGGTGGATGCCCCCTCCTGCAACGGCATCGCGATGTGCCATGGTGGTTCAGTAGCCACCACCAAAAAGAAAGGGAGCACCCATGGACGAAGATATCGTCATTGGCGTTGATCTGGCAAAGAATGTGTTTCAACTCCACGGCGCGCGCCGGGACGG
>JAAELR010000393.1 GCA_024226455.1 Paracoccaceae bacterium | reverse complement strand
TCTCCGGTAAAACCGGGGCGATTCAAACCTGCTCTGGGTCGGAACCTTCGACACCATCGAGGAGCTTCAGGCCGCCCTGCAGAAGTTCAAGGACGACTACAACGAGCACCGGCTGATCCAGCGGCACGGCCATCGCTCGCCGAACCAGCTCAGACGCGGCGCCATGGACAAAATCCCAGCCGCCGCTTAAGCTTCACGAGTGTCTCAATAACCCTAGGGCGCCACAACTGTCCTCTATTACCGGCGAGTGTCCCGCAGTTACGGCAGTGCGAGGCGATGACGGATAATCCACGCCAACAAATTGATGTCCATCTGGTGGAGCCGCCCAAGGGCCCCAAGGGCATGTTCTCCCGGGTCGGCGAGTTGCTTTGGACGCCCTGCCATGATGAACTCGCCCAGCCCACATGCCGCTTCAAACAAATGGTGCAGCAAGTTGCCGTGGCGGAACCGCGGAGACTGGTTCGCATTCATATGACAGCTCAGTTTTCACAGAGGTGTTTTTCCCCGGGAAATACCTCTGACTCTGGGCACAAGGAAATGCTTCCAGGGTGATGGAAAGGTGCCAACGGGCACTTCGATCACCGTTGGACCGTCTGATGCAAAAGCCGAACGCAGGCATTTGCTCAGTTCATCCGGTGTTGCGGCGCTTTGTCCTTTGATGCCAAAGCTTTTCGCAAGTGCTGCGAAATCGGGATTGGTCAGATCAGTGGCTATCGTCCGATTATTGTATCGGTCGATCTGAAAACCGCGCACATTTCCATATGCGTTGTCGTTGAATACGATGATCGTCAGGGGGATGTTGTGATGAACGGCCGTTGGCAGTTCACCGATGCAAAACAATGCCCCACCGTCGCCCATGATCGCAACGACCGGAACATCCCGGCGCGCGTGGGCCGCGCCAAGCCCTGTGCCCAACCCCCAGCCAAGCGTGCCCTGATAGCCCGGGGTCAAGCACGTGCGGGGATGGTAAACAGGAAGGGCAAAGCGCGAGACATATCCGACCTGGGTCAGATCCTCGACGAAAATCCCGCCGTCCGGCAGCGCGTCTCGGATGGCATCGAGCCATGCCAGCTGGGGCGCAAGTTCCTTGTGGAATTCGGCTGTAACCCGTTCCTTGACCTCAGCGACCCTGTCAAGCCAGCCCTGCTTTTTGGTCTCCTTCCCTTCAAGGGCAGCGATGAGGATTGGCACAACCGCGGCCACATCCCCGAGCAGGCCGACTTCCGGGGTATTGATGCGGCCAAGCTCTTCTTCATTGATCTCGACGTGAATGATTTTCAGATCGTCATCCACACCCCAATTCATTTGCTGGGTCTGCAACCGGGTACCAAGCGCCAGCACCACATCGCAATCGGGCCAGAGCGCATATCCCTCCGGCGTTCTGATGCTGAGAGGGTTGCGGCTGGAAACCACGCCGTGACCGGTACGCATCGACAAAACCGGCGCCGACAGCATTTCGGCCAACAAGGTCACATCCTTGCTGCTCGATTGCGCACCGCAGCCGACAACGATCATCGGCCGGGCGGCGTTTTGCAGCAGCTGAACCGCCTGATCGATTTTTTCAGGCCGTGGCAGAGGTGTCTGCAGAGGTTCTGCAGACAAGCTCTCGGGCAATTTCTCGCACCGGGAGTTCCAGATATCCATCGGCACTTCCAGACCAACCGGGCGCGCAAGGCCGGAATTCACCGCCTCCATCGCCGAATGCACCAGCGAACCGGCAGTCTTGCCATCGGTAATGCGTTTTGCATGTTTGGTCAGGTGCCCCAGCATCTCTAGCTGTCCGGGGATTTCATGCAAAGCGCCCAAGCCCTTGCCAATCTCTCCTAGCGGTATTTGGCCGACAAGGGCCAAAACCGGAGCATAAAGGCTGTAGGCGGTGGCCAGTGCGGCGCTGCCATTGAGAAAACCGGGGCCGGGAACCACCGAAACCGCCTGCGGCTTTCCGGTAGCAAGCGCCGCGCCCAGAGCCATGTAAACCGCGCCCTGTTCGTGGCGTGTATGGATCGGAGTCAGTTGATCCTGCTTATCGAATAACGCATCAAAAAAAACATCATTCTGATAACCGGGAAGGCAGTAGAGCTGATCAATCCCGTTGGCGATCAGGCTATCTATCACCAGGTTCGCAACATTGGGTTGATTGTCGGATTTCACTGACATTATCGGCATTCCTTGGATAGGGTGCAACAGCATATCTTAACGGAAATACAAAAGCTTACACCGTCTAGTTGTTCATTCTCCACACTGCACGACACGAGGCGGCTGAGAGCCCCGATAGGTGGTCTTTCGAAGGGCCGTTTCCTGGCACGGGAGCGTTCCCCTGACCCACCAAGTGCTCATCGCTCTCGTCTTGACGCTATCGCCACACGCTTGCCTGAGCAAGACACGGCTTGAAACGTTGTGACAACTCCACCGCAACAGCAGATCAGAATGCACAAACGCCATCCAATACGAAGAAAAATTGTAATTTGATTAATCAAGGCGCCGTGCCAGTGTTCGCCGGTGAAAGCTGTGTGTCCCAATTCCCCGGGTCGGGATCCAGCTTTTGACCTTTGATCGCCGCGTCGTTTCCTTCGCGGAGTGTACTTGGCGAGAGCTGGGTGGAGACACACGAACCTGTCTTCATGGCAAAACCGACGACAGACGATCTGTCCAGAAAACCGAGGTGATGTGGTGGAAGGATTTAGCGGAAAACTCGTGGGCTCGGCCCTTCCAATTACACCTGATGAATGCAAGATAGTGCACGACGCGGCCATCCGAGTGCTTCAGGAAGGCGGGGTGCGTTGCGATGACGACCGCGCCGCCATGATGTTTGAGGCGGTGGGGTGCACGCTGGAAAATGGGCGTCAGCTTGTCAAAATCCCCGAGAAGGTTGTGATGCAGGCGCTGAAGACCTGCCCCGGCAGTTTCGCTCTGCATGGGCGCAATGACCCGACAAAGGATTGCTCGATCGGGACCGGAGAGGTGCATTTCTGCACGGTTACGGGACGTTATATCGATGACATCCGCACTGGCGAGCGGCGCAAGGTCACGCGCCAGGACGCCATTGACGGCACCCTGATGGCGGATGCGCTGGAAAATGTGCACGGGCTCTACAAGCCGGTGATGTGGCTTTTTGACGAGGAAATGATCTGCAATTCGCAGATCCTGACGACCGAGTGGATGAAGCACACCAACAAGCCGGGCACATGGGTCTACAATACCGGTGCCGAACATGAGGTCAGTGATCTGATCAGGATGTGGCAGATCGCGGCTGGCGGCGAAGATGAGATGCGTGCACGGCCCCACATGCTGGGCCATGTGGTGGTCAACCCGCCGCGGGTGATCGATGTTCACTATACGGATTGGCTGATCGGCTTTTGCGATTCCGGCACACCGCTTTCAATAGAAAGCGCGCTGATGGGAGGGGCCACGGGGCCTGCCACCCGTGCCGGCATGCTGGTTCAGTGCATGGTTGAAATCTATGCTCTTGTGGTTCAGGCGCAAAGCTACAAGCCGGGGCATCCGCTGGCGTTTTGCTCGTTTAATCCGGCAATGGATATGCGCACCGGGCTTTGGGCCTGCGGTACACCGGAATACGGCATCAATGGCGGTGGTATTGCAGCGATGGCCAAACACCACGGCATTCCGGTTGTCGGTTTCGGGATGAGCGACAGTTGCGAGTTTGATCAGCAGACCGCGTATGAAAAAGCGCTCAAAAACTACAACTACGCGCTGGCCGGGCTCAGCTGGATCATCGATCTGGGCGGCACTGCCGGGTTCAACCTGGTGTCCTGGCCCGAGATGGTGCTGGAAAACGAAATGGCTGCCTATATCGGCGAATACCTGAAAGGGATTGAGATCGATGAGGAACGTATGGCGGTCGACACGATCCTCAAGGTCGGCCCGCTTCCGGGCAGCTACATGAAGGAAAAACACACCCGCAATTGGTTCCGCAAGGAATTCTACATGCCGACGCTGAGCAACAAAGAGTTCTTTGAAAGCTGGGAGCGCGGCCATGTGGAGTTGCAGGAAAAGGCGAAAACAAAGGCGCTCGATATTCTGGACAACCACACATCGCCGGTCGCCCCCGAAATACAACAGGAACTGGACGAGTATCTTGCACATTGCCTGAAGCGCGATCTGGGTTGAGACAAAGGAGACAGGGACCATGGCAATCGAAATTGACGAGGCGTATTTCGACGCACTCGCCGAAACCGTTATCGACGGTGAAGATGAAGAGTGCGTGAAGCTGGTCAATGACGGGCTGGCAGCAGGAGTTGATCCGCTAGAGGCGGTTGAAAAGGGTCTTGCGAAGGGGATCAACCAGGTTGGCGTGGATTTCGGCGCGGGCGTCATCTTTCTGCCCGAACTGGCGATGGCGGCGGATACCATGAAAACGGGGGCCGCCATCCTTGATGAGAAAATCAGGGAAAGCGGTTCAAGGCGGATGTCGCACGGCACCATTGTGATTGGCACCATCAAGGGTGATATCCACGATATTGGCAAATCCGTGGTGGCTGCGGTTCTGCAGGCCAACGGCTACAATGTGGTCGATATCGGCATTGACGTGGATATCGACACATTCATTCAGGCGCTAAAGGACAACGAGGCCGATGTGCTGGGCATGTCCACTCTTCTGACCCTACCGCTGATGACCATGGGCGAGGTGATTGACAAGCTCAAAGAGGTTGGCATGCGCGACAAGATCAAGGTGATCGTCGGCGGTTGCCCCGTGACCCAGGAGTTTGCCGACGAAATCGGGGCCGATGCGGTTGGTTTTGACGCGCAGGACGCGGTGGTGAAGCTTGATGGCCTCATGGGTGTGAACCGGGTGCATGCCACGGCCGGTTAGCCAAATTGGAACAGCCAGCAAAAGGTCTTCCAGATGATCATTGTAGGTGAGCGGATAAACAGCACGCGAAAGCCAATAACCAAAGCGATGCAAGAACGGGATTCAGAGTTTGTTCTGAACGAGGCAAGGCGCCAGTGGGAAGCCGGATCAACCTATCTCGATGTCAATACTGCCATGATGCGGGCCGGGGAACCGGACACCATGACCTGGGCGATCGAATTGATTCAGGCTGAGATACCGCAGGCCCTGATCGCAATCGACAGCGCCAACCCCGCCGCGATCGAGGCCGGGTTCAAGGCCCATAAAGGTCGCGCCTTGCTGAATTCCATCAACATGGAGCGCAAACGCGTGCAATCCATCATGCCGTTGGTTGGCGAGTACAGGCCCCGTGTCGTCGGTTTGACCATCGATGATGACGGTGTAACCCAGGATGAAGAAAAACGCTTTGGCTTGGGGGTTCAGCTTGTTGAATTGCTGGGTGAGAACGGTGTCGATCAGGACGACATCTTCATCGATCCGCTGATCTTCCCGGTCAGTGCCGAACTTCAGGCGGGCAATGTTTCGCTCAATATCATGGGGCGGCTGAAGCAGGCCTATGCCGATGTGCATCTGGTTTGCGGTCTTTCCAACATCTCGTTTGGGCTGCCGGAACGCAAGCTGATCAACCAGGTCTATATGGTGATGGCAATGGCCCGCGGGCTGGACGGCGCGATCATCGACCCTCTGGACAAGCGCCTGATGGCCAACATCGCCACCGCCCGTACCCTGCTGGGACAGGACAAGGCCTGTCGAGAGTTTCTCAAGACCTATCGCAGCGGCGGGTTGAACCTGGACCCGAACCCCGCAAAGCAGTGATGTGCAGCCACAAGTTCACCCTTGAGCTTCCTGACCGCCCCCTCGGATTGGGCTTTGACGAGGGCGAGAGCATCCTGCAGATCGCCTGGCGGAACGATGTGGAGATCAACGCCACTTGCGGTGGTCGGGGCCGGTGCCGCAGCTGCCGGGTCAAGCTGGTCAGAGGGGCGTTGCCAGGCCCAACAGTATCCGACCGCTCTCAGCTTTGCGAGGAAGAGATTGGCGAGGGGTTTCGGCTGGCCTGCCAGTGTTTCCCGCACGGCGATGCAACCGTTGCCATCGCACCACCGATCAATGAAACCTCGTTCCAGATCCTTGTGGATGCGGGCAGCTCCGGGGCTTCGGGCAAGGTGACGCAACCCGCCAGCGGCATCAGCAAGACCTTCCTGCCGCCCGGGCCTTCTTCGACGGACACGGTCTGGGCATCGCAAACCGAGAAACTTCTGGGCGGCACCGGAACCGGGTCGGGTATCAGCCTGGATCTGATGCGACAAATACCCAAACTGCTGAAAGACCCTGGTAAAGGCGTAACGGTAACCCGGTTTGACGATCGGGTCATCGCCATTGAGCCTGGCGACACGGCGTCGCAGATGTTCGGCTTGGCATTCGATATCGGCACGACGACAATTGTCGCCTATCTTGTCGATCTCGGGACCGGTACAACGGTTTGCGCGATTTCCGGGCTTAATCCACAATCGGTTTTCGGCGGTGATCTGATCTTGCGGATCGCGTTCGGGGCCGAAATGCCCGGCAATGTCCGCAAGCTTCAGTCACGGATCGTGGCCTTTCTCAACGATCTCGGTAAAGAGGTCTGCGCGCAGGCGGGTGTCGAGCCCGATCATGTCTATAAGGTCACGATAGTCGGCAATACCTGTATGCATCATCTGTTTTTGGGGATCGACCCAACATCAGTTGGCCATGCCCCCTATTTGCCGATCATGCACGGCGCCTACTCCTGTTCGGCACGCGAGGCAGGTTTGCGCCTGAACCGTGAAGCCCGCCTGTTCATGTTGCCGCTTGTGGCGGGGTTTGTCGGGGCCGACACGGTTGGGGTGATCCTGTCCACCGGCATAGACAATCGCGAGGGCATCAGCGTCGTTGCCGATATCGGCACCAACGCCGAGGTCGTGCTGAAATGCGCCAACGGGCTTTTTGCCTGTTCCTCCCCTGCGGGGCCAGCGTTGGAGGGCGGGCAGATACATGATGGAATGCGTGCAGCACTCGGCGCGATCGACAGGGTCGCAATCGGCAGCGACATTGATGTTCACACGATCGGGGAAGTCCCGGCACTGGGGATTTGCGGCTCTGGGCTGATCGACGCGGTTGCGGCCATGCTTGAGGCCGGGATTATCGCGCCGTCCGGCCGTCTGCTGCCCGTTCCCCAAGCAAAGCTCAGCGAACCCCTGGCCGCACGCTTGCGCAACGGTGCAGGCGGTCAGCCGGAGTTTGTGCTGGTCTGGGCGCGCGACAGCGCCAACCGCAATGATGTCGTGCTGACCCAGGGCGATATCCGGCAGTTTCAGCTGGCCAAGGCGGCGATCCTTGGCGGGGTTGTGGCGCTGGCCGACCGGGCCGGCGTGGCGTATCAGGACATCTCGGAATTCATGCTGGCCGGTGGTTTCGGCAATTACCTCGATATCAGGAACGCCCGCCGTGTCGGGTTGATCCCGGACCTCGCGACCAAACGGATATCCTACATTGCCAATGCTGCCGGTCTTGGTGCCCAGATGGCTCTGGTCTCGGAACACAACCGTATCCGCGCCGGTCAGCTGGCCGATATGGTCACCCATGTTTCACTTGCCGGATTTGCCGGGTTCCAGAAAATGTATCTCAACGCCATGGGTTTTCCGAAAACCGCCAGCGCCAAACCTTGACCATGAGGTAGAGTGAGCCATGGAAACGGGAAAAGGCACATTATTGATCTGTTGCGGTGCCATTGCGAACGAAGTTGTGTCGATGGTCCGGCACAATGGCTGGGACGACCTGCATATCCAGTGCCTGCCCGCGCATCTTCACGGCACGCCGAAAAAAATCCCCGAGGCCGTTCGCGCGAAAATCCACGCCGCGCGCGGCCAGTTCGACGATATGGTGGTTCTTTACAGCGATTGCGGGACCGGCGGACAGCTTGATGCGGTCTTGCAAGAGGAAGGCGTGGACCGCATCGGCGGCGCTCATTGCTATGACATTCTGGCCGGCCGGGATGAGTTTGCCCGGATGATGGCCGACGAACCCGGCAGTTTCTTCGTCACCGGGTTTCTGGCCCGGAACTTTGACCGCCTGGTCCTGAGGGGGATGGGGTTGGACAGATACCCTCATATGATCGGGCGGTTTTTCCGCAACTATACCCGGCTGGTCTATCTGGCCCATACCGATGATCCCAAACTGAGAATGCACGCGGAACAGGCAGCCGAAACCCTGGGCCTTCGGTTTGAAATGCGTTTGGTGGGTAGCGGCGAATACCCGCAATTCCTCGAAACCCGGTGCGGGTTGAATTGCCGTTGATAGGTCAATTGGCGGGAGTTTTCACAAACCCGGCAAGTGCGGTTTCCGGAATCCTTGCCTGCGTGTGTTTGGTGCTGTTCAGGCGGTGTTTGGCAAACCAGTCCAGACAGAAATCGTAGAATACCGTCATGACGCGGGTCGGGCGGATTTGCTCCAGTTGGGCAATCTCCAGAATGCCATCCTCCACGTCTTCGCAAATTGGCAACCCGATGACCGACTGACCATCATAGGTCTGGTCAAAATACGGGCGCGTGACCAGCAGGGAATATCCCCAGTTGCGACCGACCAGACCCCGGACCATCTCTAGTGATGGCGAGCTGAAGGAAACGCGCGCGTCCAGACCGTTCTGTCTGAACATGTTCAGGAAATACTCCCGGCTGGGCGGCACATCCAGCAATATGAAGTGCTCGTTGGCCAGAGACGCCAGCGAGACGCATTTCTGCCCGGACTGCGGATGGCTTGCGGGCAACAGCACATACGGCTCGAAGGTGGCAAGCCTCGTGGTGGCAAAGCCCGGGGGCAGGACCGAATCATACATGATTGCCAGTTCGAATTTTCCGCTTTCAAGCCCATCCAGCATCTCATCTTGATTGCCCTCGTAGACGCGCACGTCAACGCCTGGGTAGTCTTGCGAGAAATCGGCCAGAATCGCCGGCATGAAAACCGGGGCAACCGCAACAAAACATGCAACATTGAGCGTGCCGGCGATAACATCGCTGGATTCCTGAACGTTTTGCTGCAGGTCGTTAGCATAGCTCAATAGCCCGCGAGCATCCACCAGCAGGCGTTCGCCGGCAGGGGTCAGCGACACGCCGCGGGCGTGGTGGCGAATGAAAAGCTGAACGGAAAACTGCTTTTCGAATTTGCTGATCGCCTTGGAAACCGAAGGCTGCGACACATTCAGATGCCGCGCCGCTTCAGCCACAGAAGAATGCTCGGCTGTCGCAACGAGATATTCCAGTTGCCGTAGTGAGAAATTCAACATGGGTTCGCTCCTCTGCCGCATTTTGACATCGCTCGTTGCACCCATTTCTAGTTCCCCCCGGCAGAGGTGAATAGCTTTTAGTTAAGGTTGGGCGGAATAAATTGAATTTTAACTCATCCGGTGTTTGGCCGATATTCCTCGTGAAACCCGGTTTTTGACTGGTCAGGAAATAGACGGGCGTGATTCATGGACGGCACATGGGAAGTCGGCATCGATATTGGCGGGACGTTTACCGATGTGATCGGTGTCAACAGCCAGAGCGGTGAAGTCAGAACCTCAAAGGTGCGCAGTCAGACCAGTGATCCGATCGCCAGCATCGTTTCCGCCTATCATTCGATTGGTGTCGACTGGGAAAATGTCCGTGATCTTATGCACGGAACAACTCTGGCAACCAACGCCATAGTCGAAGGCAACATTGCTCCGGTCGCATTGGTCACCACCAAAGGATTTCGCGACACGATCGAAATTGGCCGCCAGAACCGGCGTGAGCTTTATCGGTTGCACGTTCCGCCAAAGCTGCCGCCTTTGGTGCCCGAGGAGCGCCGGATCGAGGCCACCGAACGTATTGGCCCGGAAGGCCAGGTGCTTGAGCCGCTGAGCGGGGACGAGGCAGCCCGGGTTGCCGATATCGTCGGCGGATTGGGTGTCGAGGCTGCCGCGGTTGCGCTGCAGCATTGTTACGTCAATGGCGCACACGAAAAGATGTTGGGTGCGGCGTTGGAAGGAGCTGTCAAGTACGTCGCTCTCTCGCACCAAATGAGCCCGGAGCCGCGCGAGTTCGAGCGAACCAATACGACCATTCTGAACGCGGCCCTTATGCCATTGACAGCGGGGTACCTGGACAAGCTTCAGGCCGGCGCCGGGGACACGACGAATGTTCATCTGTTTCACTCCGCCGGTGGAATGGCGTCCGGCGCTGCGGTGAAAAAACGGCCCTTGGCGCTGGCTCTGTCCGGCCCGGCGGCGGGTGTCGCCGCGGCGGGAAAAGTAGCGAATGAGTTGAAGCTGGGAAGTGCGATCGGCTTCGATATGGGAGGCACGACGACCGATACTTGTGTGGTGATCGAGGGCCGCGTTCAGGTCAGTTCCGATCAGCGCCTTGCCGGGCTGCCGGTGCGGCAGTTGATGACGGCTGTGGAATCCATCGGGGCCGGTGGTGGCTCCATCGCCCGCGCCGAAGGAGGCGCGGTGCGGGTCGGGCCTGACAGTTCCGGGGCCGAACCCGGGCCGGCATGCTACGGTCTGGGTGGGGTGTTGCCCACTGTGACCGATGCCAACATGGCCTTGGGCTATCTCAGCAAGGAACGCCTGCTTGGCGGTGTCCTTCGTCTGGACAAGGCCAGGGCGGAAACCGCCATCAGATCCTTGAGCAAGGTGCTTGAAACACCGGCCCATGAAACCGCAATCGGCGTTTACCGGATTGCCAATGCCTCGATGGCCCGAGCCCTGCGCCGGGTGACCGTTGAGCGCGGCGTCGATGCCCGTAGCTGTTCGCTGATCGCCTTTGGCGGGGCCGGGCCGATGCACGCGGTGGCGCTGGCCCGAGAGTTCGGCATTGCCAAAGTGGTGGTGCCCAAGTTCTCCAGCGTTTTCTCGGCGCTTGGCTGTTTGACCGCCGAACTCAGCTATGCCGAACAGCACACCATTCGCATGTCAAGCCAGCAATGGGATCAGGAAAGGATCGACACCAGATGTCAATCGATCAAGGAACGCCTTGCCGCGCCGGTTCTGGCCGCCGGAAACGGGATTGAGGACGTCAGCACCAGCTTGGTGGCCCTGATCCGCTATGCCGGGCAAAGCGACACGGTGGAGGTGCCGTTCGCGCTGCCTTGTGATCGGCAAGCCCTTGGTCGGGATTTTCGCGCCCGGCACAAGAAACTGTATGGGTTCGCCACCGATGAGCCCTGGCAGTTTGAAGCCTTGCGGGTCACGGTGGCTGCGCATTCGCAAAGCGGTATCGGCGATCTGCGTGAAAAGGCCCTGCAGCAAAGCACAAGCCCGATTTCGGTCGATCAATGCTGGTTTGACAACAACGGGCCGGTTTCAACCCGACGCTTTGAACGCGGTGCGCTGCCGGTGGGTTGGGATGTCGAAGGACCGGCGATCATAGAGGATGACTGGTCAACCATCGTGGTGCCTCCCGGGGCAACAGCGCGGCTTGATCCATCTGGCCATCTGATCGTTGTTACCGGGGTGGCACCATGAGCCAAAATCCGAACACCGGGCCCGATCCTTTCACCGTCGAGGTGATCCGCAACGGGCTGACAGCGATTGCCGAGGAAATGTCTCTGATCGTCATGCGCGCGGCGCGCTCGCCCCTGCTGCGCGAAGCAGGCGACCTGTCATCGGCGCTGACGGATGCGCAGGGCAACCTGATAGCCCAAGGGCGCGATATTCCGGCCCATCTCGGGGTCATGGGCTCGACAGTGCAGAAGTTTCTTGAACGCGTCCCGGCCAACCGGCTTCAGCCTGGCGATGTATGGTTCATGAACCTGCCCGAGGCGGGCGGCAACCACCTGCCTGACGTCAAGGCAGTGCGACCGATTTTTGCCGAGGGTGAGATTCAGGCCTATGCTGTCAGTCTGGCTCATTGGGCGGATATCGGCGGCGCACGGCCCGGCAGCTATGTACCCGATGCCCGCGATGCCTGGCAGGAAGGTTTGCGCATACCGCCGCTTCGGGTGTTTACCAAGGACGGACCGGACCGGGAAAAACTGGATGTAATTCTTGCCAATGTGCGCGGCGCTGAAGAGCGCGAGGGCGATATTCTGGCTCAGATGGCGTCGACCTATGCCGCTGATGAACGGCTGCAGGAGGTTTTCTCGCGCTATGATGCGGCCACCGTGCAAGCTGCCATTGCCAACCTGCATGACCAGTCCGAAACCGAAATGCGGGCCGCCATTCGCACCATTCCCGACGGGGTCTACGAGGGCGAGGACTGGCTTGACAATGATGGTCCCGACCGAGATCCGATCGCGGTACGGGTGCGTATTCAAATCAATGGCGACGAGGCAACATTCGATTTCTCGCAAACCGCCGATGCCTGCGCCGGCCCGATGAACGCGACACCCTTTACCACGTCCGCCAGCGTGTTCTATGCCATGAAGGTCATCGCCGGTCCGGACATCCAGCCCAATGCGGGGTGCGCGCGGCCGTTGGCAATCATCACCCGCGAAGGCTCGCTATTGCACCCGCCCATGGACAAACCCGTCGTCGCCGGAAATCACGATACCTCGCAGCGGATCGTCGATGCGATTTTCAAGGCCTTTGAGAAGGTCGTGCCCGAGCGGCTAACCGCTGGTGGGTCTACCACTTCGGGCCTGCTTTTGTTCAGCGGGCGCGATCCGCGCTCTGGGAAATGGACCACCCTTTACGAGGTGCATGGCGGTGGCGAAGGTGCGCGGCATGACCGGGACGGCATGTGCGCGGTGCGCCCGCATATGTCCAATGTGATGAATACACCGGCCGAAGTGATCGAGGCCAACTACCCGATCCTCATTGAAAACCAGGCCCTGCGTCGTGGTTCCGGCGGCAAGGGGCGTCACCAGGGCGGCGACGGTCAGGTGCGCACCTATCTGATCAATGGCCCCGAGATGGTCATGACGACCATTGTCGAGAGATGCATCGTTCCGCCTTACGGTCTTGTCGGGGGGGAGCCGGGCAAGACGTTCGACATTACTCTGCAGCGGGCCTCAGGCGAGGTGAGCCAGCTTGCCGGGAAAACCCATGTCAGCCTGAAAAAGGGCGACAGGATCATCATGAAAACCAGTGGTGGCGGCGGCTTTGGAACCCCTGCCGGCTCATAACACCAACCTTTTTGGGGAGAGATTCGGATGAGATTGGAAGGCAAAAACGCGGTCATCACCGGTGCGGCGCAAGGCATGGGCGGGACAATATCGGAAACCCTGGCCCGCGAGGGTGCCGACCTGGTTCTGGTTGCCCGCTCGCCCGGGCCGATCGAAGACCTGGCCGAGAAAACCCGTGCCACAGGCCGTCGCGCCCTAGCGATTGCCTGTGATACTACGGATGGGGATCAGGTCAAGGACATGGCGGCGAAAGCGTTGGAGTTCTTTGACAACCGCGTTGACATTCTGGTCAACGCCATGGGCGCAACCGGGCCGATTGAAACCCCAGTCTGGGAAATCGACAGTCAGGATTTCCTTGATCTTCTGCGCAAGAACGTCATTGGGGCGTTTTTGCCGATGAAGCACTTTATCCCGTCGATGATCGAAAAGCACTACGGCAAGATCGTCACCATCGGTGGTTGCTCCGGCATGCGGGGCTATCGTTACCGCGCTGCCTACAGCTCGTCGAAATGGTCAGTTCGCGGTCTGACCCGCACCTCGGCGATTGATTGCGGTGAACACAATATCAACGTTAACGCCATCATGCCCGGGATTGTCGAAACCCCGCGGATGGAAAAGCTCTGCCACGAAAAGGCCAAGACCAAGGGCACAACGTATGAGGAAGAATACGCCGATTACGTCGCCGAAATGCCGCTGTTGCGGGTGACCACACCGCAAAACATTGCCGATGCGGTGGTCTTCCTGTCCAGCGATGAATCGCAAAACCTGACCGGGCAGGAAATGGTCATCGACGGCGGCTGGGCTGCTTAGGACTGCAGATCTGGAACGGAGAAGAACGCGATGTTGCCCCCTTTTGAATTGTCCCAGCCAACCACCCTGCCGGCCGCACTGAGCGCTCTGGCGGCGGGCGATGGGCAGCCGTTCGCCGGAGGAACGATCCTGGTGCCCGACCTGCGCGGCGGGCGCGAAACATCCCGCCGATTTGTCAGCCTCTCGCAGATTGCCGGGCTGCGCCATATAACCCACAGCGAGGAGGCAACGACATTAGGGTCAGGCACGACCATAGCAGATATCCGGAAGGATCCCGTAATGGCCACGTCTGCCCCCGCGCTGGTGGCGGCATCCAAGGTTTTTGCCGGCGCAATGGTGCGCACAACGGCAACGGTCGGTGGGAATATCTGCTGTGGATCGCCTTCCGCCGATATGGTGCCGCCGCTGCTGACCCTGGATGCCAAAGTTATGCTGAGCAGCGTGGAAGGAGAACGCAGGGTTCCGCTGCGCGAGTTTTATCTCGATTACAAGAAATCGGTGCGTCAGCCTGACGAGTTGGTGACGGCAGTATCCTGGCGGCCACTTCCTGCCGGCAGCGCGCATCTCTTCTTCAAGCTTGGCCGACGAAAGGGAGACGCGATCACCGTCACCGGGGTCTCTGTCATGGTCGCGGCAAGCGGTGGGAAGTGCAGCGAAGCGCGCATTGCCCTGGGCTCGGTCGCGCCAACGGTATTTCGCGCCGGTCAGGCCGAGGATCTGTTGCGCGGCCAGGCTCTGACAGCCGAGCTGATTGAAAAGGCTGCAAAAGCCGCCGCAGATCAATGCAGCCCGATTGACGACAATCGCGCCTCGGCCGCTTACCGCCTGCAAACCGCCCAAGCGTTGGTGCGGCGCCTGCTGACCCAGGCCTGGCAACAAGCCAGCGCCATTTAACGAAGGAAATCCCGCATGGCACAGGAAAAGATCGTGACCCTTCGGGTGAACGGCAAAGAGGTCAAAATCATTGCCCCCGCCCATCGCACCCTGCTGGAGGCCCTGCGCCATGAAGGGTTTGTCGAGATAAAATGCGGATGCGAAAAGGGAGATTGCGGCGCCTGCGCGGTGCTGCTGGACGGCAATCCCGTCGACAGCTGCCTGACACTGGCCTGGCATGCCGAGGGCTGCGAGGTCACGACGATCAAGGGTTTGGGCAACACTGATAACCCCGATCCGCTGCAAAAGGCATTTATCGAAACCGGCGGGGCCCAATGCGGGTATTGCACGCCCGGGATGATCATCTCAGCGCGGGCCTTGCTGAATGACAACCCGAACCCGAGCCTGGCGGACATCAAACAAGGTCTGGGCGGTAATCTGTGCCGTTGCACCGGATACACAAGGATTTTCGAGGCGGTCGAGCTTGCTGCCCGAGAGATACGCAGGGAGCGCCAAGAGACATGACAGTGATCGACACATCCCCGCACAGCATCGCCAACGAGAACCTGCGTCAGGTTGGCAAGAACAAGCCGCGCAACGATGCCCCGACCAAGGTCTTTGGCCGGGCGGTCTATGCCGGCGATTTCCACATGGACGGGATGCTATATGCCAAGGTTCTGCATTCCGACCGCGCCTGTGCCAATATCATAAGCATCGACACCTCTGCGGCCAAGGCGCTGGATGGTGTTCATGCAGTGCTGACGTCAGACGACCTGCCCGCCAGCAACGCCGTCATGACCGACCTTCCCGGTCAGGTCGGGGGCGGAACCAAGAACACCAAACAGCCGATCCTGGCCCGGAACCTCGTGCGGTTTCACGGCGAGCCCATCGCGCTGGTGGCTGCTGAATCCTATGAGCTTGCCCAGCAGGCTCTGGAACTGATCGTAGTGGATTTTGAGGGCACCGAGGGCGTCTTTGATGCGTTCGAGGCGCAGCGGCCGGATGCCCCCAAGGTCTATGGCCAGGACAATGTCGTCGCGGCCTACAAGATCCGCAAAGGCGATATCGACAAGGGATTTGCCGAGGCGGACTACGTTCTGGAAAACACCTTTTCCTCGCAATATCAGGAACAGGCCTTTTTGGAACCCGAGGCCGCTGTGGCTTGGGTTGACGAACATGATATCCTCAATATCCGGTCATCCACCCAGGTGGTCGAACATTTTCGCGCTGTGGCCGATGCCCTGGGAATGCCCCACAACAAGGTCCATCTGCAGGCGCCCTACGTGGGCGGCGGCTTTGGCGGCAAGGAGGTCATGACAATCGAGGTCTGGCTGGCCCTGCTCGCAATGGCGACGCAGCGCCCGGTCAAACTGGTCCAGACCCGCGAGAACTCGTTTGTCTCGCACGGGCCACGCCACCCGTTCACCTTCACGCACAAAACCGGGATTACCAAGAGCGGCAAGATCACCGCGATGAAGATAACGGTTACCTCGGATGCGGGCGCCTATGCCAAGCTGAGCCCCTACATCCTGCTTTATGCCACGGTTGGGGCGACCGGCCCCTACCGGGTCGACAATCTGTGGGTGGACAGCACCTCGGCGGCCACCAATAACCTTCCGACCTGCGCCTATCGGGGTTTCGGCACCATGCAGGCCAACACCGCATGCGAAGCCCAGATGGAAGAGCTTGCCAAACTGATCGGCATGGATTCCCTGGAATTGCGCCGCCAGAACTTCATCACGACGGGCGATCCCAATACCACGGGTCAGATTATCCGCAGCGCTGTCTGGACTGATCAATGCGCGACCCAGGCGCTGGCCGCCCTTGGTGAACGCCCGGCAAATACAGATACGCATCTCTATGGCCACGGGCTGGCGTGCTATCAACAAAGCTACGGGCGCATCCGCTGGATGAAGGATACATCCGAAAGCTGGGTCGGACTGGAAGTGGACGGTACCGCAATTGTCCGCTGTTCCGTCACCGATATCGGGGCCGGGCAAATGTCGGCGCTGGCGCAGATCGCGGGCGAAATCCTCGGCATCCCGATGGGCGAGGTCACGGTCTATTTCGGCGACGGGCATATGAACCCGCTGGGCGGAACCTCGACGGCCAGCCGCGCTTTGTACATGACCGGCAAGGCAACCGAACTGGCCGCGAAAAACGTTCGGGACAATCTGCTCGATTGTATGGCCAGGTATTTCGACGCGTCCCCGGGCGAACTTGATCTGGGCGATTCAAAGGTCTTCGTGATTGATGATCCCGATCGCTTGATGTCGACCAAGGACATGGTCAAGCACTGCGCCTCGCTTGGGGTGCACCGCCACAGCCTGGAGATCTACCGCGCCCCGCCAAGCGACGGTCTCGACCCGGAAACCGGGCAGGGCGAAGTGTTCCCTGATTTTACCTATGGTGCCCACGCCGCCAGCGTATCGGTCGATATCGATACCGGCGAAGTCACCGTGATCAAAAGCATCGGCGCCCATGATGTGGGCCAGGCGATCAACATGCGGGCGGTGGAAGGGCAGATCGAAGGCAGCGCCCTGATGGGGCAGGGTTTTGCCCTGAGCGAAGAGCTGATCCTGGAAAACGGCGTGCTCACCAACGGCTCTCTCAGCGAATATCTGATCCCCACATCGGAAGACGTGCCCGAAATTCAGTCTATCGTGCTTGAATCGCGCAGCGGGCTTGGCCCGTTCGGCTCCAAGGGTATCGGAGAGCCTGTCTTTGCCCCGGTCGCCGCCTCAATCGTCAATGCGGTGGCGGATGCCATCGGGACCCGGATCCATCATTTGCCTCTGACACCGGAAAAAGTACTGGCGGCGATCACCGCATTGAAGGACGCGGCCGCCGAATGAAGGGAAAGGTCGTGGGCAAGACACCACCGGATCATGCCCGTATCGTTATTGTCGGCGGCGGAGTTGTCGGCAGTTCCATCGCGTACCAACTGGCACTGGCGGGTGAAACGGACGTGGTGGTGCTGGAACGGGGCTCTGTGGCCTGTGGCACGTCATGGCACGCGGCGGGGCTGATCATGCAGTTGCGTGGCGGCCATACCAGTACCGAGATCGCCAGCTACAACGCCAGGTTCTACCCGCAGCTTGAGGCCGACACCGGCATGGCAACCGGGTTCAAGCAGAACGGCACGCTGGCCATCGGGCGAAACATGGATCGGGTGCACGAGATGCAGCGCCGTGCCGGCGTCGCCAGGAGCTTTGGCATCGAAACCCAAACCCTGACCCCCGCCGAGGTTGGCGCGCTTTATCCGGCCCTGGACACAGGCCTTGTGGCCGGCGGTCTGTTCATCCCCGGCGATGGCCAGCTAAGCCCGGTCGATACGGTGAATGCCCTGGTCAAAGGGGCCAGAATGCGAGGAGTACAGGTTCTTGAGGAAATACCTGTCCAGGCTCTTTGCCGCCTGCCGGGCGGGGAATACCGGATAGAAACACCGACCGAAACCATAACCTGTGAAAAGTTGATCTTGGCCTGCGGGTTGTGGACTCGCGATCTGGCCGCCGGGCTGGGTGCAAGGGTGCCGCTTTTCGCCTGCGAGCATATGTATGTGGTGACCGAGGCGATGGATTTCGTGGTGCCCGATCTGCCGGTTCTGCGCGACACCGACGGCTATACCTATATGAAGGAAGAGGCAGGCAAACTGCTGGTCGGTTCTTTCGAGCCACGCGGCAAGCCCCTGCCCGTAGACAGGCTGCCCACCGAGCAACGCTTTATCGAGATGGCGGAAGACTGGGACCATTTCGCACTGCCCTATTCCAAAGCGATGGAAATGGTGCCTGCGCTGGAGCATATCGGTATC
Source organism: Paracoccaceae bacterium (assembly GCA_024226455.1). Taxonomy (GTDB): domain Bacteria; phylum Pseudomonadota; class Alphaproteobacteria; order Rhodobacterales; family Rhodobacteraceae; genus JAAELR01. Next base: position 5,197 of record JAAELR010000393.1, on the reverse strand, counting down.
AACCGCTTCATGAACGGGCCAGAGAGCTTTACCCCCGACGATCTGCCCTGTCTGGGCGAAGCGCCGGGTCTGCCCAACTTATTCGTCGCGGCGGGGCTGAACTCGGAAGGGTTTGAAATCAGCCCCGGTATTTCACGGGCTCTGGCGTACTGGATCATCAACGGTCGGCCCGACATGGACCTGCTCGACTACGATGTGGCGCGGTTTCATCCGTTTCAGGTCAACCGAAACTACCTAAAAGACCGGGCGGCGGAGTCCCTTGGCGGCATTTTCGAAATGCCCTGGCCGTTCAAGGAGCACGAAACCGCCCGCCCGGCCCGCAAGAGCCATCTGCATGATCGGCTTGCCGCCAGCGGCGCCTGCTTTGGTGAGACCGCAGGCTGGGAACGGCCGATGTGGTTTGCCCCCCCAGGAGTTCAGCCGAAAAGCGAATATTCGTTTTTTCGCCCCAACTGGTACGCCCACACCGCCGCCGAATGCCGGGCGGCACGGACCGGCGTGGTGATCATGGATATCAGCTCGTTCGGCAAGACCATGGTCCAGGGCAGGGACGCCTGCGCATTTCTGCAATGGCTTTGCGTCAGCGACACAGACGTGCCGGTGGGCAAGCTGATCTATACCCACATGCTCAATCCGATGGGCGGCATCGAATGCGATATCACCATTGATCGCAGAGCGCTGGACTGCTTTATCATCTACTCGTCCGCCGGCGTTCACGCCCGTGACATGAACTGGATGCAGATGCATATCCGGGCCGATCAGCACGTCACCCTGACCGATGTCACTGCCGCCTATTCGGTGCTGAACCTGCAAGGGCCACTGTCACGCGCGCTGCTGCAATCCATCACCGACACCGACCTGTCAAACGAGGCGTTCCCCTTTCTGACCGCACAGGAAATCGACATCGGTTACGCAAGGGTGCTGGCAAAACGCCAGACCTTCGTCGGTGAACTGGGATGGGAGCTGCAAATTCCTTCGGAATTCGTGCAGGACGTCTATGACATCATCATGGCAGCGGGCAAAGAGTTTGACCTGAAACAGGCCGGATATCATGCGCTGGAACATCTGCGCTGCGAGCGGGCCTACCGCGAGTTTGGGCTCGATCTGGCCCCTGATGATACGCCCTACGAAGCAGGCCTTGGCTTCATCGTGAAAATGGATAAACCCGACGGATTTCTGGGCCGCGAGGCACTGCTGCCCCAGGCCGGGAAGGTGCTGCAAAAACGCATGGTCAATTTCATGTTGAACGATCCCGAGCCAGCGTTGTTTCATGATGAGTTGATCTGGATGAACGGCGAGAAAGCCGGCTATCTCAGCTCTGGGGCATACGGTTTCAATCTGGGCGCCGCGGTGGGCATGGGCTATGTCAGGCATCCCGATGGAGTAAGCGCGGATCTGATCGCGAACGCCGAGTTCACTATCGAAATCGGCTGTGAAAACCACCCGGCAAAAGCTTCACTGAAACCCTTTTATGACCCCAAGGGGGGCAGGGTAAAAAGCTGATGTCGCATTAGAGGGACGTGGAAATGACAAACACCAGCAACTGGGCTGTGCCTGCGGGCATTCCCGACAAACTGATCATAGACGGTACCTGGGTTGCGCCCGACGGCGGCGACAGCGCCGAGACCTGCGACCCGGCGACGGGCCAGGCCTTTGCCAGGGTGCCGCTTGGCAATGTCAACGATGTCGACCGGGCCGTCGAAAGCTCTAAACGCGCCCTCAGGGGCGACTGGCGGCGCAGCGCTCCGGTGGAAAGGGCGCGGGTTCTGGCGCGCACGGCGGCCCTGATCCGGCGTGACGCAGAGCTGTTGGCACGGGTAGAAACGCTCGACAGCGGCAAGCCGATCCGAGAGGCCCGTGGCGATGTGGAAACTGCGGCCGGGTATTTTGAGTATTACGCCGGGATAGCCGACAAGCTGCAGGGGGACACGATCCCCCTGGGCCCGGATTTCATGTCCTTTACCCTGCACGAACCGGTGGGGGTCACAGCCCATATCATCCCGTGGAACTTTCCACTGGTGACAACGGCAAGGGGTGCCGCCCCCGCTTTGGCGGCGGGAAACACCTGTGTGATCAAGCCCGCGCTGATCACCTCTCTGACTGCTCTGATGCTGGCTGGCCTTCTGGAAGAAGCCGGGCTGCCCAAGGGGGTATACAACGTCATCACCGGACGAGGGTCAGAGGTAGGCGACCATCTGACCAGCCATCCTGACATTGCCCACGTGACCTTTACCGGCTCGGTTGCAACCGGCATTTCGGTGATGAAATCCGCCGCCGACACCATCGCTTCGACCACAATGGAACTGGGAGGAAAGTCGCCCGTAGTGGTGCTTGGCGATGCCGATATCGAGGCGGCGGTCGAAGGCACCATGAAAGCCATATTCATGAATGCCGGGCAGGTATGTTCGTCCGGTTCGCGACTGGTGGTCGACCGTTCGGTGCATGCGCAGATGGTTGAACGTCTGGTTGAAAAAGCCAGCGCGCTTGAGCTGGGGCACGGATTGGACGATGCGGATCTCGGCCCGCTGGTCTCAGACGCCCAGTTGAAATCTGTATCCGGGTATGTCGAAGACGCCCGTGCCCGCGGTTGCTCGATTGCGACCGGCGGCCGGGCGCAAGCTCCGGAAGGTATACAGGGGCTTGAGAACGGATTCTTCATGCAGCCAACCATCATTGATGATCTCAAGCCCGATGACAGGCTGGTGCAGGAAGAGATTTTTGGCCCGGTTCTGGCGGTTCAGATCGTTGATGGTGCACAAGAGGCCATGGAAGCCGCCAACAACACGCCTTTCGGCCTGTGCGGCGGCATATATACCAAAGATGTCACCAAGGCACTTCGCTTTGCCCGCGAAATGGAAGCCGGGCAGATCTTCATCAACCAGTATTTCGCAGGTGGCATCCCAACTCCGTTCGGCGGGGTGAAGAACTCGGGCTTCGGACGCGAAAAAGGTCTTGCAGCGCTGTCCAGCTACTATCAGGTCAAGTGCATAACTGCGCGGATCTAGACGATAATCACGAAAGGTTACCATAACCATGAAACCCAACTCTCCGCACGCGCGCGATGTTGCAGCGCATCTGCACCCGTTTACGAACCTCGCGGCTCATTCCGAACGCGGCCCGCATATCTTTCAGCGTGGTGAAGGGATCTACGTCTATGACGATGACGGAAAAAAGCATATTGAAGGTCTGGCGGGGCTTTGGTGTGCCTCTCTCGGTTTTAGTGAAAAACGCCTGGTCGAGGCCGCAACCCGGCAATTGGAAACCCTGCCCTTCTATCACAATTTCGCGCACAAGGCGGTGGAACCAGCCATCGAGCTGGCTGAATTCCTGGTCGATCACGCACCGGTTCCGATGTCTAAGGTGTTCTTTACCAACTCGGGGTCCGAGGCCAATGACACGCAAGTCAAACTGGTCTGGTACTACAACAACGTGCTTGGCCGCCCGGAAAAGAAAAAGATCATCGCGCGCCGCGGCGCCTATCACGGCATCACCCTTGCGACGGCCAGCCTGACCGGGATGCAATACGCCCATAACGCCTTTGATGTGCCGATCAAAAACATCCTGCACACCGACTGCCCGCATTATTACCACTATGGCGAGGACGGTGAGAGCGAAGAAGAGTTTTCAACCCGGCTGGCGGCCAATCTTGAACAGCTGATCCAGGAAGAAGGCCCCGAAACCGTGGCCGCCTTCATCGCCGAACCGTTCCTTGGTGCGGGTGGGGTGATCATGCCGCCCAAAGGCTATTTCGAAAAAATCCAGCCAATCCTGAAAGAGCACGACATCCTGTTCATCGCTGACGAAGTGATTTCTGGCTTTTTCCGTACTGGCGACATGTTCGCGACCGAGACCTTTGACCTCAAGCCTGATCTGATCACTATGGCCAAGCAGATTTCTGCGGCTTACCAGCCGATTGGCGCCGTGATGATGACCGAGGAAATCCATGACGTCTTGGTCGAAGGCAGCCGCAAGTTTGGCATTTTCGGTACCGGTTTCACCTATTCCGGCCATCCGGTCCCGGCCGCTGTCGCGCTGGAGACGCAGAAGATCTATGAGGAACGCAATATCGGTGAGCATGTAAAATCGGTTTCGGTCAATTTCCAAAAGCGCCTTCATGCCCTGGCAGATCACCCTCTGGTAGGAGAAACCAGGGGTCTTGGCCTGATCGGGGCCGTTGAACTGGTGGCCGACAAGGCTGGGAAGGTCAATTTTGATCCGGCGCAAAAGGTGGGTCCCTGGGTCTCTGACCGCGCCGCCCACCACGGCCTGATCGTGCGACCGCTACTGAACGACTCAATTGCCTTTTGCCCGCCTCTGATTATCAGTGATGCGCAGGTCAAAGACATGATGGATGCCATCGAGCGAGCCCTGGACGACGCTATCGGATACGTGGCGGAACTTTAACTCTGGAAAGGGGTTCAAAGATGGCCCGGCACCCCAGCGACGAAGAGATCCGGAAGCTTCACGATGTCTACGCTTCCAGCAGCCTGGACGAGGCGGCCGGGATCTACGATAGCTGGGCAGACGACTACGAAGACCACATGGGCGGTGTTGGCTATTCCCATCCGGCAATGGTGGCTGCGATGCTGGCCCGTCACCAACCTGCAGGATCTGCTCCGATACTGGATGCCGGTGCCGGAACCGGGATCATGGCTGGCATACTCGGCGCAATGGGTTATCCGACAATTTACGGTTTCGATATTTCACAGGGGATGCTGGGGCTGGCAATGGCCAAGGGTTTTTACAAGGATCTGAGGACAGGCTGCCTGGGAGAACCATTGGATTACCAAACCGATCAATTTGCCGCCTGTATTGCGTCAGGTGTGTTTACCCAGGGCCACGCGCCGCTTGATGGGCTCGATGAGCTCGTCCGCGTCACTCGGCCCGGTGGCCACATCGTGTTTTCCGTCGCGCGCAGCTATCTGGGAGAGGTCTTTGAAACCAAGGCGAGTGCACTGGAACGGGGTGGAAAATGGCGGCGGGTCGATGCAACCGAACACTACGATTCGACACCTCTGAGCGAGGATACCCTGATTGCGCAGGTATACGCCTATTCCAAAGACCTCTGCGTGATGGGCTGAATTTTTCTTCCGGCTCGGTTCTGCCCATCCCGCTTACCCCGCTGCCTTTTCAGCGGGCATAGGGCGTTTGGGGTTTGGTCTAGGCGATTGCTGGGGTTTTCGGGTTGAGGGTGATC
>JAAELR010000392.1 GCA_024226455.1 Paracoccaceae bacterium | reverse complement strand
GAACGGCAAACGGCCCACCCGGCGCGACGGCCAAGCTGGTCAGGTCCGGTTTCACTCAGTTCAGGCGCGAGCGGAAATACTCCATGTGCCGCGACACGATTTCCTGGTATCGGCCATCCTTTTTCAGGTTCGCCAGGCCTGCGTTGATCCGGTAGAGATGCGCCGTTCCACGCCAATGGCGTTTCGAGATCACCACGTGCAGCCCCTCTTCCGAGAGCGGCCGTTCCAGCGGCACCACCTTGTTGCGCAGACCCATGTCGACGATCAGGTTGGCGCCGAGAAACAGGTTGACCGTCGCGGCATCGACCGCGCCATCCTGTACCATCCGAAAACAGTCGCGCGGGCTGTCGCCGACCACGAGGTCGATCTTGCCCTCGGACAGCCAGCGCCGGTCTGTGCGGTCCAGATCATGGGTGAAATAGCCCTTGGGGCGGCACAGCGACCGGCCTATGACGTCGTCGTCGCCGGTGAACCGGAACTGGTTGTCCTCGCGCACGAACAGCATGATCGGCAGCAGCATCAGCGGGTCGCTGAAATGGAAGTTCACGCAGCGCTCGTTCTGCGGTGTTGCCTTGCAGTCGGGTTTCAGCCACGGAAAGCCCATGTCGAACTGTTTCTCATCGAGCAGCGGGAACAGGTGCTGAGACCAGTCACTCTCCCAGGTGATCGAATAACTGACCGGCGACGGCGCCAGTTCCAGCGAGGCGTTGATCAGTTCCGTCACCATGCCCTGACCGGGGAGATCCTGATCGGTGAACGGGGCATAGTCGCCGCCGGTCAATAGTTTCAGGTCGGCATCGTCCTGGCGCAGCGGCGTGGCGTCGGGCGTCGACGCCTGGCCTTCGGGGCAGGGCACGTAGATGCTGCGTCCCGGCATGATCGCCGGACCGTTGGCGTGGTTCTGGTTGGAATAGTAGATCAGCATCCAATTCTGCCGGTCGCCATAGTGGCTCTCGGCTATGGAATAGAAGGTGTCGCCCGCCCGGACCAAATAGTCCAGGTTGCAGTCTGCCTGTGCGCCCAAGGGTAGCAGCGCCAGAAAAACCGGCGCTGCGAAGCCCTTGCCGATGGCAGAGACCATCCGCTGCAGCATGGTCTCCCCTCCGCTAGAAGTCGGCCCAGATCCGGGCCATGTGATCCTCGATGATCTTTTGATAGTCGCCACTCGTGCGGATACCGCGCAGACCGTCGTTGATCATGGTCAGCATCCTTTGTGCCTCGGGATGCGATTTATGCACCACGACATGCAGACCGGCGACCGAAAGCGGTTGTGCGACAACATCAATGCGGTTTTCCAGCCCGTGTTCCTTGACCGCGGCGCGACCGGTGAATTCGTTCAGCGCCACCGCGTCGGCCTCGCCGGACAGCACCATGTCAAAGCACGCCTTGACAGAGCGCGGCTGCTTCAGGGTGATCTTGTTGTCTAGCAGCCAGCGGCGGCCATTCTGATCCAGGTCAAAGGTGAAATAGCCGCTGGGACGGCATAGCGTCTTGCCCTCGATATCGCGGTCGCTGTTGAAGGCGACGGGACGCGAATTGTCGGTGAAGAGCAGGATCAGCAGTTCGAACATCGGATCCGAAAAGTGGAAGTTCTGGCACCGGTAATTGTCTGGCGTGGTGGCACAGTCCGGCTGGTACCACGGGAAACCCAGATCAAGCAGCGCGTTCGACAGCAGCGGGTCCAGATGGCTGGCCCAGTCGTCGACCCAATGGATGGCAAATCCCTTGCCGGGCTGGGCTTCCTCCATCGCGGAATGGACGACCTCGGTCAACAGACCGCCGTTATGGCCGTCCTTGGAGGTAAAAGGGGCGAAGTCGTCCCCGGTCAGCAGGTTGATCCGGGTGCGCACCGCGGCAGTGCCGGGCTGGATCTTGACCACCGTGGCGGCGGTGGGTTGGACTTCGGTAAGCTCGTTGCCACCGCGAAGGCCCCTGGGCATACCGTCGAGGCAGGCCAGGCGCAGTTCCATCCCGACCCGGATCCGGTTGGGCTTGGGACCGATGGTTTTCAGGTTGGCGTTGTGGATCGCGGTCCACATGCTTGCCTTCTTGTAGTGCCTGTCGGCGATGGCCGAAAGGCTGTCGCCCCTTTGGACGGTGTAAAGCCCGCCACAGGTTTCCGCAGTGACCGGCGCGGCGCCAAGCCAGGCCAGACCCAGTGCCATTGCGGCAACTAATTTCCTCATGAATTTCCCCTTCGGTGACTGCTCTTTTTTTTGGCAGGAAGTGCCCGGTCGCGTTGGTTCTCGTCTGTAACTCACCCGATGCCGGCGGCATCCCTGCAACGTATTCCCGGCACGTTGCTTTGGCCGGGTTCGGCAGGCGTTGCGGGACCGCCGGGTCTTGTGAGAGTGGCCGGTTTGCTATCTGTGCATTAGTTCTCCCCGAATGCGGCCAGGATTGCGGCGGTATTCACCTGACCGCCGGATGTCAGCATTGCTACGGGAACACTGATCTCGCCGCTCTTCAGGGCGGTGTTCAGCATCTGCTCGATTTCCGGTTCCTGCCGGTTTTCTGCAAGCGCTCTGCGGACCATTGCGGCCAGCGGCCCGGTGTCGGGCGTAGTGGGCTCGCCGCGCAGGGCGGCGAGGGTGCCCGATGTAATGGCGGCGACGAAATCGGCTTCCCAGTCGCCAGTGACGGCCTGGGTCGGGGCCGGCGCGGGTGCCCTCATGGGAACCGGCGCTTGGGCGGGCGCAACCGGCTGCGCTATTGTGGGTGGCTCCGGCGTCTCGACCCGGGCCGCCAGCGGACGGGTGTTGTCCAGAACGATGGGCGCAGGGTCCGGGCCGGTTTGCGGCAACATGAGCACGCCGATAACACCTGTCAGCCCGAGGGTCAGCAGGGAAAGGCGGAAAAGCGGTCGGGACTTGCGCGGCGCGGGTCGCAGCGGCTGGCGCCGAAGCGCGGCATCGGCGTCGGTGTCAGCGGAGGGGGTGGACGGTGACGGAGCCGGTCCAATCCCGAGCGGCACGATCTTGATGTTGGACGGCGCGACAATCCGATCAATCCTAATGGCATTTCTGCCACCGGAACGCACATTGCCGGTTGCCTGCCGCGCACCCTTGGACTTTAGCATCAGATCCAGACCATTCCCGCAACCACCACAAACAACGATGGTGAACCGCAGGTTTTCCCCATTGCCGCAACGTTAGCCGAACTGTTGTGTCCGCGTCAACATTCTGCGGGAGTCCAAGGGGAGATGACACATTATCTGGTTGTAGGCCTCGTTTCGGGCGAGTTGCGCCGCGCCTTCAGGCCTTCTCCCGAGACGGGTCATCGCAAAAATGTCACGGGAAGACGTATATTTGCGGGATATTCCTACAGTACCTCAACTATCTCTAGACAGACCCAGGCAAATCATCACATTATGTTCCAAAACGGGATACATATCGTATTCTAGACAAGAAAATACACTCCGGCGGCGAACAAAGCAAATAATTCAGCTGCTGGTTGAGCAGAGGCAAAAAGGCGAGCGGTGAACTCATGAGTAATGTTGACTACGTCGTCCGCGACGTGACGGGAGGCGTGCAACGTGGCAGCTTCCCCGAAGGCGATCCGACAACAATCTACGTTTCTTACAGCAAGGACGTATCTCTCAACCTCAAACCGGCGGATGTTGCCAGCTATCAGCGGCATGGCAACGATTTGCTGGTCTCTCTAGGCGACGGTCAGGTGCTGGTGCTGAGCGGCTACTTCGACGAGGGCACAACTGGCGACAAGAACCTCTTTCTCAGCGAGGAGGGCGAATTCGTCGAGGTGGTTCTGGACGAGGGCGTCGGCGGCGAATTCCATGCCAGCTATTCCGCTATCGATGTAGGTGGCAAGTGGAGCGCCTATGACGAGTTGGTATTCCTTGACCTTGGGCAGATCGAGCAGGTCGTGGCGCCGTTGGTTGCTCCGCTTGCTGGGTCACTTACCGGGCTGCTCGGCGGCGGCGCAGCCCTGGCCGCGGGCGCGGCAGTTGTCGTCGGCGGCGGTGGTGACGATGGCGGCGGCGATGGCGGTGTTGGCGGCGGTGGCGGCACAACCGTCATTCAACCAACAGTCGACAATCCCGATGACACGCATCTGATCGGCGGCACCGGGCCTGACAACACCTCGGTCTCGGGCACCGGTGCGGCGGGTTCACAGGTGGTGGTGACCATCGGGGGCCAGAGCCAGACCGTCACGGTTGATACCGACGGTACCTGGGTTGCAACTTTCGACCCCGCCGACTTGCCCGGCGATGGCGTTTATCAGGTGACGGTGTCGGTCGATGACCTGGACGGCAACCATTTCGACCTGAGCGGCCCGACCATCGATATCGACACTACCGCACCGGTGCTGACCGTCGATAGCGGCACCCAGTCGACCGGCGATCTGGTGAACGACGCAGGGCACTCCAGCGGTGCTACGATCACCGGCACCGGCGAGGCGGGCGCCACGGTCGAGGTCACCATAGATGGCACCACCCACAGCACTACGGTCGATGCGACCGGTGCATGGTCGGTAACCTTTTCCTCTACCGAGATCCAGACTGGCGAATATACCAGTGCAGTCACCATCGTCACCACCGATACCCGCGGCAACTTCAGCTCGACCTCAGAGGTTCTGGTGGTCGATACCGTGGCTCCCGCAGCCGACCTGAGCGCTGTCGAGGGCGACGACGTGATCAACGCCTCCGAAGCTGCCGATGGGTCAACCCTGACCGGTACCGGCGAAGCAGGCGCCACGATCACCGTCGAATTCCAGGGCATCACCCGCAGCACCACGGTTAACGCCAGCGGTGCCTGGTCGATGGATTTCGCCGCGAGCGAGATCGCGGCGGGCACCTATGACAGCACGATCACCCTGACCAGCACCGATGCCGCGGGCAACAGCTCGTCCAGCACCCACACGGTGCGGGTCGATACTGCGACCAGCCTGGGGCTCGACAGTGGTCAGGCTGGCGGTGACGACCTGCTGAATGCCGCCGAGGCAGCGGCAGGGCTTGCGCTGACCGGCACCGCCGAGGCGGGCGCCACCGTCGAAGTGACCTTCCAGGGCGTGACCCGCAACGTGACAGCAGATGCCAGCGGTCAGTGGAGCGCCAGCTACACCGCCGCCGAGATCGCTCCGGGCCAGTACGACGCGCCCGTGCAGGTTTCGTCGACCGATACGGCGGGCAATACCAAGACCACCAGCGGCACGGTTCGTGTCGATACCGAAACCAGCGTCAGCATCGCGCCCGGTTACGCCGGTGGCGACCAGACGGTAAGCGCCGCCGAAGCGCAGGCGGGCGTAACATTTACAGGCGCTGCAGAACCCGGATCGACCGTGCTGGTCACTGTCGCGGGGGTCAGCCGCACGGCAGCGGTAGATGCCAGCGGCAACTGGACAGCCATCTATGGCGCCGGGGCACTGCCAGCGGGCGAATACGACACGACCATCTCGGTCAATTCGACCGACGCGGCGGGCAACACCGCCTCGGCCACATCGTCGATCCGGATCGATACCGTTGCAGGTACCGTCGCCCTGTCGTCACAACCGATCGAGATCGACGACATCATCAACGCCACCGAACGCGCCGATGGCGTGATCATCAACGGCACCGCCACACCGGGGCTAACGGTAACCGCGACGCTGGGTTCGGCGACCCAGCAGGCGGTGGCTGACGCCAATGGCAACTGGTCGGTCACGATACCTGCGGCGAGCATTCCCACCGGTGCAATGACCCTGCCGATCACTGCCTCGATCACCGATGCGGCGGGCAACAGTTCCAGCGTCTCAGACACCGTACGGCTCGACACTTTCGTCGACAACCACGCATTCAACAATGCCGGAACCGTCGAAGGGGACGGTGTCGTCAACGCGCAGGAACGCGCCGACGGAGTCACCCTGACCGGCACGGTAGAGCCCGGCTCGACCGTGATGGTGACACTTGGCAGCGTGACGCGGGCAGCCAGCGTCGATGGCGCTGGCAACTGGACCGTGACCTTTGCCGCCACCGATATCCCGCAGGGCACCTACGATTCCAGCATCACGGTCAGCGCCACTGACCTTGCCGGCAACACCAATGTCATCACCGACAGCGTGCGCATCGATACCGAGGTTCTGGCCACTTCCTCGCCGCTGCAGACCGCCGACGACGTGATCAACGCAGCCGAGCAGGCCGCGGGTGTGACGCTGACCGGCACGGCAGAGCCCGGCTCGACCGTCTCGGTAGAACTGCAGGGCGTTACCCAGCCTGCCGTGGTGGACGCGGCCGGCAACTGGACGGTAAGCTTTGCGCCTTCGACCCTGCCGGACGGCACCTACACCACCGCGGCTACAATCACCGCTACGGACCCGGCGGGCAACGTCTCGACCCTGACCGAAAGCTTCGACGTCGATACCCAGGTCGACAGCCCCAACGTGGACAGCGTGACCTTTGCCGGTACCGATGTCTGGAGGGTAGGCACCCAGGATGCCGAGGGAAGTTATTCGATCAACACACTGGAGACCAACGGCACGGTCGGCTCGCCGTCGTCGTCGATGACCCAGCATCCGGTTCTGGGCACCGAGTTTACCTTCACCCAGGCGGTGTCGGACGGCACCAATCTGGTGGTCAACCGCACCGACGCGGCAGGCAACAACTCTGCCACGCTGGTGGTACTGGAGGATGGCGCGGGCAATGGCACGACGGTCGGTCATGCGGGGCTTTCCGGCTTCGACATACAAGCGCTGAACCTGGATTATGGCGACAATACCGGGCTTACGCTGACCGAGGCGCAGATCAAGGCGCTCTCGGACAGCTCCGACACGCTGACGATCCATGGCGGCAACGACGACACGGTAACGGTCAATGGCGCGGTGGCGACGGGGCAGACCCAGCAGATCGACGGCCAAACCTATGAGGTCTACACCATCGGCAACGACGGAGCGACGCTGATCGTCGAGCAAGACGTCAACGTCATCATCTGATTGGGCGGGCGGCCCGGTGTGGGAACATAACGCTCTGACCCTTCCACGCCGCCGGCGGCGGGGCGGCCCGGTTTCCGGTGCCGCGCTGCTGATGCTGGGCTTCGGGCTTGCAGGTTGCATGGAGATGCCGTCCTTCGGCGCCAAGCACGGGCCCGAGACCACCGAGGTATCGCGCCAGTCCAGCAGCATGACCCAGCCCGCCGGAGAGCAGCAATCCGACATCATTGCGGCACTTCTGGCTCGGGTTTCGCTACTGCAGGCGGGGTCCAGCTATGACACCGTGGCCCGCGCGGCGCTCGACGCTTCGGCGCGGGCTTCGGAGGCGGAACTGCGCAGCGCCAAGCTGCGGGCCGAGGCAAAGTCGAAAAACTGGCTGCCGACACTGGGGCCCAGCGTCAGCCTGACCTCTCTGGGCGACGTGGTGGCGGGTATCCTGCTGGAGCAGGTGCTGTTCGACAATGGCCGCCGCAAGGCCGAGCGCGCCTTTGCCGCGGCCGATGTAGAGGTGGCCGCGGTCAACCTGTCGGTCGACATGAACACGCGGGTGGAAAGCGCGGTATCGCTCTACATCGCGGGGCTGCGGGGCGACGAGAAGGCGGCGTTGAACGACCGCGCGCTGAAACGGATGCTGGAGTTCAAGCGCATCGTCGACGGGCGCGTCGCGGGTGGTGTCTCGGACCGGTCCGACCAGCGCGTGGTAGACGCCAAGATCAACGACATCCGCGCCGCGATGACCACCGCGCTGGAGGCCGCCGCCGCCGCCCGCGCCGAATTGAAGGCGATGACCGGCGACGGTTTCGGAACCCTCCCCGAGCACATGACCATGGGCAAGCCTCCCGCCGGGCTGCGCCATCTCAGTGTGCTGCTGGCCGAGGCAGAGGGCGGTCGCAGCGTCGCCCAGGCCCGGATCGACCGTGCAGGGCTGCTGCCCAGCCTCTCCGCCGCGGCAAATGTCACCAATGGCGGTACTACCGGCGGGCTGAACGTCAGTTCCGACCAGCCGTTCGGCTTTGGCACACCCGCGATGTTGAAGGCCATCGAGGCGGCCCGCGAAACCGCCGGTCGCCATGTGGCCGAGGCCGAAGAGGACGCGCGGCGCTCGGTGAGCCGACAGGAACAGCGGCTGGCCTCGTACCGGCGCCAAGAGACCGAGGCGGCGGATCTGGCCCGCAGCAGCCGCGAGACATTCCGTCTGTTCCAGGCCCAGTTCAAGGCCGGGCAGCGCAGTGTGATGGATGTGATCTCTGTCTATGAGCAACTGGTTCAGCGCGAACAGGCACATGTGGACGCCAAATACGAGGTGATCCTGATCCAGCTCGAAATGGCGCGCGATCTGGGGCTTTTGGCAGATGGAGACAGGATTTGACCAAGGCCGGCACCCCGGCCCCTGCCCCGCCTGAAGTGACGCAGAAGCCACGCAAGGCGGTGACGCTGACCATGGCGCAGCCGACGATCACCAGTGCCGCGAACTCGCCCGCGCCCCTGGTCGAACCCGTGGCCAAGACGTCGGCCAGGCCGCCCGGCGACGAAATCGGTATCCGCTCGCTGGTTGAGGGCACGGCCACGCGCATCCAGCACCGGGCGACCCTAATCTCGACCTTCGCCAAGCTCAACGGCACCGAGGTGCCGGTGCGCGACATAGCCGAGTTCATGTGGGCCAACGCGCCGGGCGACGTCACCATCAAGGCGCTGGGCAAGGCGCTCGATACTACCGGCATCCGCCACAAGGTCAGCCATCGGACAGAAATTACGCCAGAGATCTGGCCGGCTCTGACCATGATGACCAACGGGCAGTGCGTGCTGGTGATCAGCCAGACCGGCGACACGCTGATCATCTTCGACACCACCTGCCCCGACAATCGCGCCGAGGTGCCGGTTGCCGAGTTCGCACCGGTCTTCAGCGGTACCACGCTGACCGGGCGCACGCCGCTAAAGCAGGTCGCGGCACGCAACATTCCACAGATCAAGAGCAATCACTGGTTCTGGGGCGAGTTCCCGAAATACCGCCGCCAGGTGACGGAAATCATGGTCGGCTCGCTGGTCGCCAACCTGCTGGCCGTCGCCGTGGCGCTGTTCTCGCTGCAGGTCTATGACCGGGTGATCCCGCACCAGTCACAGGCCACACTGTTGGTGCTGACGCTGGGTGTGGTACTTGCCATCGCGCTGGAGGCAATGCTGAAGCTGGCCCGCGCAAGGCTGACGGATGTGGCGGGCCGCCAGATCGAACTGAGCGTGCAGAAGAACCTGATGCAGCGTCTCGTCGGCATGCGCTCTGACAAGCGACCGCTGCCGCCCTCGGGTCTTTTTGCGGCGATGCGTGAATTCGGATCGGTGCGCGAGTTCTTCACCTCGTCCACCATCTCGACGGTGGCCGACATCCCTTTCATCTTCGTCTTCCTGCTGCTGGTTGGCTCGATCGCCGGGCCCATCGTATGGGTCGTCGCAGCCGGTGCGGTGCTGATGCTGCTGCCGGCCTATTTCATGCAGAAACGCATGATAGAGCTGACCCGCCAGACGCAAGGCGCCAACGCCAAGGCCGGGCGGCTGCTGCACGAGGTGGTGACAGAGCTCGACACGGTGAAAACCCAGCGCGGCGAAGAGCGCATGATGCAGGTCTGGCAGGAACTGAACGAGCTTAGCTCGCACAGCACCGCCGAGCAGCGCAAGCTTTCGGGCATGCTGACCTACTGGAGCCAGGCAGTGCAGCAGGGCACCTATATCGCTGCGGTAGTGCTGGGCACCTTCATGGTCTTCGCCGGAGAATTCACAGTTGGCACCATCATCGCCACCGGCATCCTGACCAGCCGTACGCTGGCGCCGCTGACCCAGTTTGCCAGCACGCTGGCGCGCTGGGGCAACGTCAAGACGGCTCTGGAAGGGCTCGACGCCATCGCGCTGGCGCCGCAAGAGAAGGATGAGGAACGATCCTATCTGCGGCGCGAAAAGCTGGACGGGCGGTTCGAGCTGCACGAGGTGGAGTTCCGCTATGACGACGACAGCGCGGCCATTCTGGATGTGCCGGGCATCCTGATTACGCCCGGTCAACGGGTCGCGGTACTGGGTGTCAACGGATCGGGCAAGTCGACGCTGTTGAAGGTACTGTCGGGGCTATATGCGCCCGACAAGGGGCGGGTGCAGGTGGATGGCACCGACATTGGCCAGATCGACCCCCGCGACCTGCGGCGCAATATCGGGTACTTGAGCCAGGAAGTGCGCCTGCTGACCGGCACGCTGCGCGACAATCTGAACCTCACCATGTTGGAACGCGATGACGAGCGGCTGCTCGGTGCCCTGGATTTCGCCGGCCTCGGGCCCTTCGTGCGCGGTCACCACAAGGGGCTCGACATGGAAATCCAGGACGGCGGCGTCGGGCTGTCGGTGGGCCAGCGCCAGTCGATCGGCTGGGCGCGGCTGTGGCTGCAGAACCCGTCCGTCGTGCTGCTGGACGAACCCACCGCGGCGCTCGACCAGACGCTGGAACGCACGCTCGTCAGCCGGTTGGAAACCTGGCTGCACGGGCGCACCACGGTGATCGCAACGCACCGGATGCCGATATTGGCCCTGACCAACCGCACGCTGATCCTGCAGGCCGGCCGCATGGTCGTGGACGGCCCGCGTGAGCAGGTGCTGGCGCATCTGGCCACGGGGACCGACGGATGACTGCCGTTACCGAAACCCACCTGACCGACGCCACCCGCGGCGCCAGCCGGATCATCTATCTGGTGGCGCTGGCCTTCGCGCTGTTCATCGGCTGGGCGGCGATAGCCTGGGTCGACGAAATCGTGCGCGCTGAGGGCGAGGTGGTGTCGTCGAGCCGGGCGCAGATCGTGCAGAACCTCGAAGGTGGCATTTTGGCGGAACTGCACGTGCGGCAGGGCGACCGGGTCGAGGCGGGGCAGCTTCTGGCGCGACTGCAGGCCACCAAGTTCCAAACTGTGGTGGACGATCTGCAGGACCAGATCGACGCTTTGGAGATCAAGCGATACCGGCTGGAGGCAGAGCTGGGCGGTGCCTTCGACTTCGTGGTGCCAGGGGATCTGGCGGAGCGCAGCCCGCATACCCTGATGTCGGAACAAGCGCTTCTGAACGCGCGTCAAACCGACTTCGCCAGCCGCCGCGACGGCGCACGGGCGATCCTGCGGCAGTTGCAGGACGAACTTGCCAATCTCGAACAGCTATATGCCGACGAGATCGTGGCGCTGATCGAGGTGAACAGAGCCAGAAAGGCCGTCGGCAACGCCGAGATCAAATACAATGAGATCGGCACCCAGGCAGAGCTGGAACTGGCCGAGGATTATTCCGAGACGCTGCAGGACCTGACCTCGCGACGCCAGGAGCTGCGGCTGGCGCAGGACCAGTTGGATCGCACCCTTATCAAGTCGCCGATGCCGGGCATCGTCAACTCGTTGGCCGTCACCACCATCGGCGGCGTGATCCGGCCCGGCGAGGAAATACTGGAAATCATTCCGCTGGGCGAGGAACTGTTCGTCGAGGCCCGCGTGCGGCCCGAGGACATCGCCAGCGTCGAGCGGGGCCAGGCGGCGACGATCAAGCTTTCGGCCTATGACTACACGATCTTCGGCACCCTGAAAGGTACCGTCGATTTCGTATCCGCCGACACGTTCGAGGATGAGCGCGACCCGCGCAAAGAGCCGTTTTACCGGGTGACGGTGAAGGTCGACAAGGCGAGCTTTACCGAGCGTCAGCAGCGTATCGAGATCCGCCCCGGCATGCGGGCGACGGTCGAACTGCAGACCGGTTCGAAAACCGTGCTGCGCTATCTGCTGAAACCGCTCTACAAAAGCCGCGAAGCGTTCCGCGAACCCTAGAAATGAGGCGCGCGAGGACCGCTTTTCGCTCTCCTCACAGCGCTTCTCACTGACTGCGAACAGAGATCAACGGGACCGGTGAGTGGTTGGTGTAGGCTCCATCCGCAGGCAGAGCGAATGCTACGCGCCCGAAGCACTCTTTGCATTCCGTTGCTCGACGCAGCAATGCGGCGGGCGCCCAGATTTTGGGACGCCCGCGACATGCTGTGTTTGCAGAGTTGGTCAGCCGGCGCGACGCAGCAGCACTTTCAGCGCTCGGTCCAGGATTGTACCGACCGAGACCGCGCGATTTCCCATCGCAGCCTTGGATGAAATAACCGACACCAACCGTGGCCGCGAGCCGCCCTGAACCGCGAAGACCGGCGCGCCGGAGGCGCCAAAATCGACCTCGCAATTCATTACCAGAGTATCGCCCTTGCGCGCCAGCACCATGCAGGGATGCTGCAGCAGCGGCGAGTCCCTTTGGGCCAGCGTGTAAGAAATCACCCCCAGCGCATCACCGGTATTGGGCCGAGTATCGGTGGAAAAGGGCTGAATGTTGCGCTCGCGGATCGGGCTGGCGAGCTCCAGCAACGCGATATCCACACTGGCATTGTTGGGCCCGTTGGTGTTGTGGTGATAGCCCGGGTGCTCGATGGACCGTATCACCATGCGCGAGGCCTTTGCCTTGCCACCGGCGAGACCGGCCTCAAAGCGGATCTTGCTGGGGTCGACCGAGCGTCCGGTATAGGGATCATATAGACAGTGGGCGGCAGTCAGCACCATATCGGACGCAATCAGCGCGCCGGTGCACATTGCTCGGTTGGCCATGGTCAGGCGACCGACGGCCTCCCATCCCGTAACGGCCCGCACGTCCTGTTGGTTGTCTCCGGCGTTTGTGGTGGCAGGCTTCCCGACCCCAATGCAGAGCGCCGCTGCAATAACCAGTATTCGCATTCTTCCTCCAGCGCCCCCGTCGTAAACCAATCGACCGATGGTGCGGCAGCAATAGGGTGCAAACCTGTCAGGGCGGGGCAATCTTAAGGATTGATTGTGGCGGAACTGTGCACGGTAGGGGAGAGCAACGCAAATTGCCGGGCGTGCGGAAACACCTACCGGCTTGCCTCGGCTTGATATTTCTCGACGATAGACCGAGAGCCGAATGCAACCGGGGCCAGTTCGTCAGAATGAAATTGCTGTTCCGGATACGGCCAACATTGTCGACATAGACGTGGAAACCGCCGGCCCAGGCTGGGGTGAAAGAGCAATAGAGCCGGTCTGGTTACCTGCGGTCGAGGCAAATCGTGTTGCCTTCTCGTCGGTGACCAGAAGGTCCAGATCAGCATCGCAGCCGCCGACAATCGCGATCTCGGCAAGGTTGCTCCCGTGGAAGCCGTCCTTGAAGTTGTCCTGACATCCGGCGCGCAGGCGGCTTGGCGTGTGGGTCGGTCCGCCGACATAGCCCCGACGACCCTCGGCCTGGTGTTCTCGACAACACCGATCACTGCCGGATCTCCCCGGCCAGTTGCAGCGCTGCGGCTTACATCTCTTCAGCATCAGCATCGGCCAGAGCATCGGCGCCCTCGATCTCTTGGATGCCTTAGAGCGCTGTGTTTTCGGCTTCACGCTCGATATACTTTGGCGCAATCGACCCGGTGAAATACGACACCGCGAGGACCGACAGCGCGTCCTCGTTCGCCACGCTGTTGTGATAGAGGTTCTGCGCCATCGCCAGTTCTGCCTCCTGACCGCCGCCAGTGGCTGCGGCATTTACACCGATTTGATCTGCGGCAAGAGTCACCCCGGTAGCTAGTCGTCCGTGACTTACAGCGTGTTGGGCTCAAGCGGCGTGGATCAATGCGCTCGATTTGCCGGCAATTGCCCGTTGGGGCGGTTGAGAAACCAGGATACGCGCCAGGATCATGAGCAAGAAAGGCCTCAGCCAGTGGGCCAGGAGGCGAATGT
>JAAELR010000391.1 GCA_024226455.1 Paracoccaceae bacterium | reverse complement strand
GTCGTAATCGCTGCCGTTATAGCTATACCCCGCCACCAGTATCTTGCCATCGTCCTGCACCGTGACGCTCTGGCCGCTATCCTCCCCCGACCCGATTGGTGTGTTGACGATGCCGTCGCCGGTTGGGGAGAGGAACGTCGGCGCATCATTCACCGCACTAACATCTACACTCGCCATCACGTAGGTGTCGGCGGTAACACTGACATCGTCAAAATAGACGTCGACCGCTTCGTTGTTTCTATTGATGCCGTTGACGTAGCCGCCCAGCTCCAGGGTGTGCGCGCCGGCGGCGAGTTCGAGCTCCACCGTCGCCTGTAGCCAGCCGCTGTCGCCTTCGGCTTCGATGTGGACCAGCGAACCGTTGGTGTCCGTGCCCTGCCTGACGCCATCCACGGCGAGCACCGCCTCGGCGTATTCGCCGGCGTCGAGGTTGCTGGTGACCAGGTGGTAACGCAGTGTGATGCTGACGACGCTGGCCTCGGTCAGGTTGATGCTCTGCGAGAAGGCGCCGGAGATGGCGGCGCTGGCGTTGCGGCTGAGGTCGATATAGAGGCCGCCGCCACTGAAGCCGGCGCCGCTGTCCCAGACACCGTCGGCCCAACCGGGGGCGGAGGTGCCGAAGGCGTCATCGGCGTAGACCCAGCTTTCCGCGTCGGCGTCGAAAGTCGAGGTGATCAGCACCGTGGACGACTGGGTGGCGCTGTAGGAGGTACCGTCGCTGACGCGATAGCCGAAGCTATCCTGGGCGGTGCCAAAGGCATCAGCCGCCGGCGTATAAATGAGGTTGCCGGCGGTGATATCGGCCGCGCTGATGGTCTGCCCCTGGGTCACATCGACACCGGACAACTGCAGGCTGCCGGCCGTTTCGCGGATCATGATCTGGACGTGGTCCAGTGGGTCGCCATCGCCATCGTTGTAGTTGAAGTCGGCGATGGTCAGAGCATAGGGGGTGTCTTCATCGACCGTGATGGTAGGCGCCGACGTGATAGTCGGTGGCGCAAGCACATTCTGCCAG
>JAAELR010000390.1 GCA_024226455.1 Paracoccaceae bacterium | reverse complement strand
GGCCGAGCGACCGAGCGATCACGCTGATCGAGTGGCCGGCGGCGGAAAACACAGCAATCTCCGACCTTTCGTCGCTGGAAAGGTGTGAATACAACGGCATGGCAACTCTCCCTGTGATCCGGACAACCAATTCCGCGGCGGAAAACACAGCAATCTCCGACCTTTCGTCGCTGGAAAGGTGTGAATACAACGGCATGGCAACTCTCCCTGTGATCCGGACAACCAATTCCGCACCATAGCGGGCTCGGTATCGGGCGGTCGTGTTGCACTTCACGCTGGAACTCAGCCCCGGCGTCGATCGCAAGCGTTATTTCAATCAGCATTCGGTCAGGCTCGTTGACCGAGCGCGCTGCCGCCTTGACGTGCGCGGCCCTGTCGAATGAAGCCGGGCCGGCGGCCTCGTGGCCGGGTTTGCCGTGCCTCGCGGCGCTTGCTGCGAAACTCGGCCACGAATCGGGGCTTGCTTTGAGTTTTGGCGCCATCCACGCCATGATCCGGGTCGCCGCATCGGCATAATGGGCTGCGTCCAGGCGTGCCAGAAGTTCATAGGCCGCCGATGTGCCCGACGGCGTGTCGTGGTCGTTTAGGTCGATCGCCGGCACAATCGAAGACTCGTTCGTGGTCACCACAACGCCGTTCTCCTCC
>JAAELR010000389.1 GCA_024226455.1 Paracoccaceae bacterium | reverse complement strand
TCAAGTCGAAGAGGGCCGGTTTTCACTTCACCCGTCGCATCCCGTGCCAAATCCCCGCGCCCTTTCGCCTAACCCATTGATGAATAACCTATATCACATCATGAAGTCGCACGAAACCGCTATCCATATGGGTTATCCGGGCTCATGCATCGCGGATATGGTTGCATCGACAACTTCTGCACCGCTCCTGGTTTGCGCGACCATATTGCCTGCATCGGTTCTGACCTGCTCTGCACCATCGGCGGCGCCCTGCACTGAAGCTGCAAGCTCATTCAGGCCTGCGTTGGCTTCCTCCAGACTGGCCGCGTTCCTTTCGGTGCGCCCGGAAAGCTCTTCGGCGGCACTTGCCAGACTTTTGGTCGAGTTGCTGACGACGATGCCGCTCTCGCGAATGTCGCCGACAATCCGGCTGAGGCTTTCCATTGAACCATTTACCGCCTCAGAGATTTCTCCGAACACGCCCTGATATTCTTGGTCAATTCGATAGGTCAGTTTGCCCTGTGACAAGGCGGACATCGCGCGTGAAATGTCAGCGAGCCCCTGATCCGTAGCTTCCCCGATCTGGTTGACACCCCGGCACAGATCCAGGAAGACGCCGGTTTTGCCCATCAGGTCCAGACGCCTGCTGAAGTCACCAGCCGCGCAGGCTGCAACCACCTCAGAGATCTCATTGGCGACGTTTTTCTCATGTTGCCGAACGGCCTTGGCCTCACGCCGTTCTTCCTTGAGCTTCGCCTCGCTTTCTTTTTGCGTCCGAAGCGCGTCTGCGTGCTCTGCCAACTCTGCCAGACGCTCTTTCTCGTGTGTTTCTTCTTCAAGTGCGCGTGTCGTCAGAATCGATTGGCGGAATTCATCAAGCGCACCCGATATCTGGCCAAGCTCTGTCTCGCTGGCCTCGGGAAGGTTGATTTCGAGATCACCACCGGCCATTTCGGTGGCGGCTTCGGACACCAGCACCATCGCGCGGCGCACCTGCCGCGACAACAGTATTGTAACGGCAAGGCTTCCCGAAATGACGAGGAAAGCGATCACCGAAGCGGCAGCGGCCTGCCTCTGGGCGTCGGCACGACGCTGCGCTGTCGATTGCAAAATGTCTTTCACAATCATTTCTTCAGTGCCCTTCAACAAATTGATCCTGGCAGTCTGCGCGTTGAAGAAATCCGCACCCGAAAACTCCAGAGTTTCGCCTGCCGCCGCCCCCTGGAAAACGGCATCGCGCATTTCCTGAACCGTTTGTACGGCCGGCGAGCGCAGCACCTGTGAAAACGCGTCTTTCTGGGCTTCGGTCGCGTTTGCCAGAAATATCGACATGAAGACATCCTGTTCCCGGATGAGACCATTGATGCGCAGCAGAGCCTTGTTTGAAAAGTCTCCGGTGGCAACAGCGCTGGAGCCCAATGCACGCTCAATTCCGACCAGGTCCTTTCCCTGCAGAAACCCGGCAAAGGAAATTATCGATGCCGTAGCCTCGGAATCGGCGCTGAGGTTGGAAATGGCCTTGATTGCCCCGACAATCTGCCCGTTCAGATCCGTGTAAAAGGCCACAGCCTCGGCTTTGGAGACCTTCAGATTGTCCACCTTGCCACGAAGGCTGTCCACCTTGTTCAAGGATCCAAGAATATCTCTCAACGATTTGACGTATTCTGCGCCGCTACGGGAAGAACCCTGTCTGAGAAGATAGGCGATTTGGGTTTCGATGCTTGCGGAAACGACACTACGCTCCTGATCGACCAGAGCACGTTGACCTTTTAGCCTGGTGCCAAACTTTTCACCTGATGACACCAAAAACACAGCCGACAGGCCACGCTCTTTTTGTTGCTCGTGGACAAGTGCCGACATGGTTGTCGACAGTTCAATCAAACCGGCAAGCTGTTTTTGTGCGTTGGCGTTGTGAACCTGTGGCAACACCACCCACACCGATAGCGCAACAACCATCGCGATCGGGGTCGCCACAACAAGCAACATTGATCTCATGATTGATAGATTCTGGACGCGCCTTGACAACCTGAACATTGAAGCGCCACATCTCGCCTCAATCACCCATAGTCGCTAGAAGTTGTCACTTTGCTAATTTACGTTTCTCACCGCGACCCAGTTTGCCCCCCGGGTATCGGATGAGCCCCTAAGGCTTCATTTCCGGTAGTGCGATAACCCCGATTCATCAACTGCTTAAGACGGATGGGGCGAGAGGCTTGCGCGAGCGATTAGCAAGGGGGGAACCGGTCCCCGGCGGATCCAATTCGACAGGTCGACGGCCCGGGACACCATCGCAATTCGCACGAACGGCGCCGGTGCGATCACCCGGCCATGGGAGTGAAGCATCCCGCAGAAAGGGCCGCCAGATCGGGCGGCCCTGTCCTGCGATGTCATTTCTTTGCCAACCCGACCGGCACCGGACACAGCACCGCCGACCGGCCCGGTTCACCAGCCCCCCGGGCTAATGCGCCGTGGCGCTTGGCGACGCATCACCCGTTTGCATCGCGGCGCGGGCGGCGGCGGCTTCTTCCTCGGCCTCCTCGTCCCAGTCCACCGGCTCTGGCACGCGGGTCAGC
Organism: Paracoccaceae bacterium; assembly: GCA_024226455.1. GTDB lineage: Bacteria > Pseudomonadota > Alphaproteobacteria > Rhodobacterales > Rhodobacteraceae > JAAELR01. Next base: position 11,064 of record JAAELR010000389.1, on the reverse strand, counting down.
GCCGCCGTCATCACCTCGGCCACCGTCCGGGCCGGGATGATCGTCAGCCCGTCCTTCACGTTGTCCGGGATCTCGGCCAGATCCTTTTCGTTCTCCTTGGGGATCAGCACCGTCTTGACGCCGCCCCTCAGGGCTGCCAGCAGCTTTTCCTTCAGCCCGCCGATCGGCAGCACATGGCCGCGCAGGGTGACCTCGCCGGTCATGGCGATGTCCTTTCTGACAGGAATGCCCGTCAGCACCGACACGATGGAGGTCACCATGGCGACCCCCGCCGACGGCCCGTCCTTTGGCGTGGCGCCCTCGGGCACGTGCACGTGGATATCCATCCGGTCGAAACGCGGCGGCTTTACCCCGATCGAGGGCGCAATCGAGCGCACGTAGGATGACGCCGCGTCGATGGATTCCTTCATCACCTCGCCCAGCTTGCCGGTGGTCTTCATCCGCCCCTTGCCCGGCAGCCGCAGCGCCTCGATGCTCAGCAGGTCGCCGCCGACGGATGTCCAGGCCAGCCCGGTCACGACACCGATCTGATCTTCCTGCTCGGCCAGCCCGTAGCGGAATTTCTTGACGCCCAGGAACTCCTCGAGGTTCTCGTCCGTTACCACGACCGCCTCGGCCTCTTTCTTGATCAGCCTGGTCACCGCCTTGCGCGCCAGCTTGGCGATCTCGCGCTCGAGGTTCCGCACCCCGGCCTCGCGGGTGTAGTAGCGGATGATGCCCTGCAGACCGCTGTCGGCCAGCTCAAACTCGCCCTGGCGCAGCCCGTGGTTCTTGATCTGCTTGGCTATCAGATGCCGCTTGGCGATCTCGGTCTTTTCGTCCTCGGTATAGCCGGCCAGCGGAATGATCTCCATGCGGTCCAGCAGCGGGCTGGGCATGTTGTAGGTGTTCGCCGTGGTCAGGAACATGACGTTGGAAAGGTCGTATTCCACCTCCAGATAGTGGTCGGTGAAGGTAGAGTTCTGTTCCGGATCCAGTACCTCCAGCATGGCGCTTGCCGGATCGCCGCGGAAATCCTGACCCATCTTGTCGATTTCATCCAGTAGGATCAGCGGGTTGGTGGTCTTGGCTTTCTTCAGCGCCTGGATGATCTTGCCGGGCATCGAGCCGATATAGGTGCGCCGGTGGCCGCGTATTTCGCTCTCGTCGCGTACCCCGCCCAGCGAGATGCGGATGAATTCGCGCCCCGTGGCCCGCGCCACGGATTTGCCCAAAGAGGTCTTGCCCACGCCCGGCGGGCCGACCAGGCACATGATCGGACCTTTCAGTTTCTTGCTGCGCTGCTGCACGGCAAGATACTCGATGATCCGCTCCTTGACCTTCTCCAGGCTGTAGTGGTCGTCATCCAGCACCTTCTGCGCCCGGTGCAGGTCTTTCTTGACGCGGCTTTTCACCCCCCACGGGATCGACAGCATCCAATCAAGGTAGTTGCGCACCACCGTGGCCTCGGCGCTCATCGGGCTCATGTTCTTGAGCTTCTTGACCTCGGCCTCGGCCTTTTCACGAGCTTCCTTGCTCAGCTTGGTCTCGGCGATCTTTTCCTCAAGCTCGGCCACTTCGTTCTGGCCGTCCTCGCCATCGCCCAGTTCCTTTTGAATGGCCTTCATCTGCTCATTCAGATAGTACTCGCGCTGGGTGCGCTCCATCTGGGATTTCACCCGGGTCTTGATCTTCTTTTCGACCTGCAGAACGCTCATCTCGCCCTGCATCAGACCATAGATCTTTTCCAGCCGCTCGCTGACGGAAAGCGTTTCCAGCAGGTCCTGTTTGCGATCGACCTCGACGCCTAGATGGCCGGCCACCAGATCGGCCAGCTTTTCGGGCTCGCGGGTCTCGGCCACCGCGCCCAGCGCCTCTTCGGGGATGTTCTTTTTCACCTTGGCGTAACGCTCGAAATCCTCGCCAACGGATTTCACCAGCGCCGCCAGCGTCTCCTCGTCGCCCGGCTCTTCCTCCAGCATCTCGGCATGTGCCTCGAAGAACTGGTCGTTTTCAAGGTATTCGGTGATCCTCACCCGGCTGCGGCCTTCGACCAGCACCTTGACGGTGCCGTCGGGCAGCTTCAAAAGCTGCAGCACATTGGCCAGCACACCGATACTGTAGATGCCATCCGAGGTCGGGTCGTCGACGCCCGGGTCGATCTGGCTCGACAGCATAATCTGCTTGTCGTCCGCCATCACCTCTTCCAGCGCGCGAACCGATTTCTCCCGTCCGACAAAAAGCGGCACTATCATGTGGGGAAACACCACGATGTCGCGCAACGGCAGCACGGGATAGGATTGGCGCAGATGCTCTTGCATGCTCATTCCTTCAAATTTGGCAAGATGGCCCGGCCCCGGTTGCCCGGCAGCGCTCAGCCTTCTCCTCTTGGCCTCATTACTTGGGGCGTTCGCCCTTCTCTTTCAACCACGCCAAAGCGCGTGCCGCAGTGTGCCCGGATTGAGCCGCAGGGGCAAGCGGCGATATCCCGGCAGGTTGAGACAAAACATACCCGCCAGCCCCGTTTCGGGCAGGCGGGCCGCGGCGAATGGCTGCAACAGTCGGCAAAACGCGCATTTCCTTTCGCAACAAGGCAGGCATCGCAGGAATGCCCCACGAAAGCCCAAGACCGGCTCAGACCCGCTCTATGTCGCCCAAAGCGCGGGCGGCGTGAAACTCTGCCTCCCAGGCCGCGAATGCCCCTGCCGCGATGGCGTCGCGCATGCCGCCCATGATCTGCTGATAGTAATGCAGGTTGTGCCAGGTCAGCAGCATCGAGGCGATGATCTCGCCAGAGCGGAACACGTGATGCAGATAGGCGCGGCAATAGTCCGAACAGGCCGGACAGCCGCACTGCTCATCCAAGGGACGCGGGTCGTCGGCGTGCCGGGCGTTCTTGATGTTGACCACACCGCGCCGGGTGAACGCCTGCCCGGTGCGCCCCGACCGCGACGGCAGCACGCAATCCATCATGTCGACGCCGCGCTTGACCGCGCCGACGATGTCGTCAGGCTTGCCCACTCCCATCAGATAGCGCGGGCGGTCCTGGGGCAGCTGATCGGGCGCATGATCGAGACAGGCGAACATCGCCTCCTGCCCCTCGCCCACCGCCAGCCCGCCGATGGCATAGCCCTCGAACCCGATGGCCCGCAGCGCACTGGCACTCTCGGCCCGCAGATCGGGCTCCAGCCCGCCCTGCTGGATCCCGAACAGCGCATGCCCCGGCCGGTCCCCGAACGCCTGGCGCGACCGCGCCGCCCAGCGCATCGACAGCGCCATGCTCTGGGCGATCCGCGCCCGGTCCGCCGGCAGCGCGGGGCACTCATCGAACGCCATCACGATATCGCTGCCCAACAGCCGCTGGATCTGCATCGAGCGTTCCGGCGTCAGCTCATGTTTTGAGCCATCGATATGGCTGCGAAACGTCACGCCGTTTTCGCTGAGCTTGCGCAGCTCGGCCAGGCTCATCACCTGAAACCCGCCACTATCCGTCAGGATCGGCCGGTCCCAGTTCATGAACCGGTGCAAGCCCCCCAACCGGTCGATCCGCTCGGCCCCGGGGCGCAGCATCAGGTGATAGGTGTTGCCCAGCACGATATCGGCGCCGGTGGCGCGCACCGAGCCGGGCAACATCGCCTTCACCGTCGCCGCCGTGCCCACCGGCATGAAGGCCGGCGTGCGGATCTCGCCCCGTGGCGTGTGGATCACGCCCGCCCGCGCCTTGCCATCCTGCGTCAGTTTCGCAAAGCTGAACCCGGTCATTGCGCCACCTTCCCTATCGCATCGCTGCCGATACCCCGGTGGAATAAATCTTGCAATCGCCTCGGCAACAGCCGACATGTATCGCATGCTCAATCAACCCGGGTTTCAACCATGCCGATAGAAGACCAACTGCTTTCTCTGCTGGAGCAAAACATAGTCTATGTGGTTCTTGCAGCCCTGCTGATTGCTGTGATCTTCAAATCGGTCAAGATCGTGTCGCAATCGGAAAAACACGTGATCGAACGCTTCGGCCGCCTGCATTCGGTGCTTGGCCCCGGCATCAACCTGATCGTACCATTCCTCGACAAGGTGGCGCACCGGATTTCCATCCTCGAACGCCAGTTGCCCAATGCCAACCAGGATGCCATCACCCGCGACAACGTGCTGGTGCAGGTGGAAACCTCGGTGTTCTACCGCATCACGGAACCGGAGCGCACCGTCTACCGCATCCGCGACATCGATTCCGCCATCGCCACCACCGTCGCCGGCATCGTGCGTGCCGAGATCGGCAAGATGGATCTCGACGAGGTGCAGTCCAACCGTGCCGCGCTGATCTCCACCATCAAGAACTCGGTCGAGGGCGCGGTGGATGACTGGGGCATCGAGGTAACGCGGGCCGAGATCCTCGACGTGGGGCTCGATCAGGCGACCCGCGCGGCCATGATGCAGCAGCTCAACGCCGAGCGCGCCCGGCGCGCCCAGGTGACAGAGGCCGAGGGCAGCAAGCGCTCTGTTGAACTCTCCGCCGACGCAGAGCTTTACGCCGCCCAGCAGACCGCCAAGGCACGGCGCATTCAGGCCGAGGCAGAGGCCTATGCAACCAAGGTGGTCGCCAAGGCGATCAGCGAACACGGCATCGAGGCGGCGCAATATCAGGTGGCGCTGAAACAGGTGGAAGCACTGAACGCGCTTGGCCATGGCAGCGGAAAACAGACAATCGTGGTGCCCGCCGCCGCGCTGGAGGCCTTTGGCGATGCTTTCAAAATGTTGAAAGGAAGCGGCTAGATGGCCGCGCTGCTGGGTATCTGGTGGGCCTGGCTTTCGGTGGCTCTGGGGCTGGCGCTGGTCGAGATACTGCTGCCCGGGTTCATCTTTCTGGGCTTTGCCGTCGGCGCGGCGCTGATGGCGCTGCTGGTTGCCGTCCTGCCCGACCCGCTGGGCCCGGCGCTGGCAATGGCGCTGTTTGCCGGCCTGTCGCTGCTGGGCTGGATCGGCCTGCGCATCCTGTTTCGCAACCAACGCACGCACGCCCGGGTGATCCGCCACGACATCAACGACTGACCCCGCGCACCGAAATGCCCGATCCCCCCAGCGCGCTGCCCTTGACCACCACCCGCATCCCGTGCCAGCCTTGCCACGATTGCAACGAATGGTTTTTCGGGCATGCGCAGAGATATCGGCAAACTCACTCGCCTGCTGCGCCACCGGATGCCGCGCCCCCGCCCGCCCGGCGACGCCCCGGCGCCCGACAGCCCGCAAGACCCCCTGCCCCGCATCGAGGCGCTGACCCGCAACGCGCGCTCCACATGGTTCGCGCTGCTGGGCGTGCTGGTCTTCGTCGGCGTCACCCTGATGGGGGTCGAACATATCGACTTTTACGGCGTCAATCGCGCCACGCAACTGCCGCTGGTCAATGTCTCGGTGCCCACCGACCGTTTCTTCTATGCCGCCTCGATCCTCACTGCCGCCATCTACGGCTATTTCCACCTCTACCTGATCCGCCTCTGGGACGCGCTCGGCGCCGCGCCGCCCCACATCGGCGCGACGCCGCTCGGAGACGCCGTCCCCCCCTGGCTGATCACCGACGCCGCGCTCTACCTGCGCACCCGCCTGCGGCCAGAGCAGCCCCCCTGCACCACGCCGCGCGCCATGGAACTGCCCGCCGCCGCAGTGATATGGCGCCGACCTGTATGGCGCGGAATTGGAATGCGTGGACCTCAGCTTGGCGCGGATGCAGTTCGCGGACCTAAGATTGGCGCAGATGCAGGGGGCGAACTTCTGGGAGGCGCAGATGCAGGAGGCGCGGATGATGGGGGCGGACCTCAGCCGGTCCACCTTGACCGGGATGCCGGACAGCCCGAACCCGTTAACACGCACAAATCTCACCGCCGCCACAAATCATGGCGGGGCGCTGCGATTTGTGGATCTGACCATGATAGAATTCGACGCCGCCACCGATTTCCGCAACGCCTTTCTCGATGCCAGCGTCGCCCTGCCAGACGGATTTCGCGACCAGATGAGCGGCGGCAAATCCGGCGAACCTTGCCAGTGGCATCCCGAAGAACTCTCTGACGACGAATTCCACGCCCGCTGGCGCGGCTGGCTCGAGGTGAGGCCTTTCTGGGATTCTTGGGTTCTCTATGCCCCCGAAGCCTACCGCAACATCAAACCGATCCCCCCCGACCCCGGCTGCGAATGGAAGACCGGCCCGATGCCCGGCACCGAGTAGGGCGCGGGGGTCCGACGCAAGTCCGACGTTTTGCCGACGCTTTTCCGACAGGTATATTTCGCCCCGATCGCGGCCCCGCGACGCACTGGACGCGCCGGGAAACAATCCTTATATCTTCACTCAGGATTACCAGAGGGACCAGTATGACCGCCGAATCGCCGGAACGCCTTGAAGGCACGCCGCTTATCCGTCCGTCCAGCACGGATCACCCTCTCTACGACGACGTGGTCGCCGCCTGCCAGTCTATCTATGACCCTGAAATCCCTGTGAATATCTACGATCTCGGGCTGGTCTACACGGTAGAAATCTCTCCCGAGAACGAGGTTCGCATCATCATGTCCCTCACCGCCCCCGGCTGCCCCGTGGCCGGCGAGATGCCCGGCTGGATCGCCGACGCCGTCGAACCCCTGCCCGGCGTCAAGCAGGTAGACGTCGAACTGACATGGGAACCGCCCTGGGGCATGGACATGATGTCCGACGAAGCAAGGCTCGAACTGGGCTTCATGTAGGGGTCCACAAAGCGACACACACAAGTGCAAGCAAGCCAAAACCCTTGCATCGCACCAAAGCAAGCCATATAGCTTGCAGGATGTCAGTACCAGATTTGTCTGCCGCTCGCGGCAAAATGGTCGCGGTTTTTACCGGCGACCTGATCGCATCGCGCCGCGCCGGCACAGCGGCGACAGACGGCTCTATCGCAGCGCTGGAAAGGGCGGCGCTAGAGATGGGGAGGCGCCAAGGCTTCGACCCCCGCTTCACCCGGTTCCGCGGCGACGGCTGGCAAATGGTTCTCACCAGCCCAAACCGCACATTGTTCGCAGCCGTATCCCTGCTCGCATCGTTGGCGGCAGAAGGCCTGGGGGTTGAGACACGCCTTGCGATAGGAATAGGCTTGGCGGAGACGCTTGGCACAAGCGACCTGTCCGACGCGTCGGGCGAAGCATTCGTCTGCTCAGGCAAATTCCTTGAAGATATATCGGGGCAAGAGCACCTCAAGCTCGGCGGACCAGCGACGCGACTTTGGCAAAGAGCCATAGTCGAACTGGTAGACTGGGTTGCAGGAAACTGGACGGCACAGCAGGCGCAAGCCCTCTATATCTACTTGCTTGGAGACCATGACAACAACCGGCAAAGGGCTGAAAGTATTGGCATATCCAGACAGGCGTTTGACGCGAGGCTCAACGGAACCGGGTTTCGCCCTGTGTTGACCGCAATCGAAGCATTTCACGGCTGGGATTTCTCCAGGGACACGCCATGACCGAAACCTTCGCCGCCCTGCTGCTGGCCCATGTTCTGGCCGATTTCGTGTTCCAGACCGGCTGGATCGCAACCCGCAAGCAGGCCCGAGATCCGGTGGTACTGGCGCTGCACGGCGCCATCGTGCTGAGCCTTGCCATCGTCGGGACGGGCAACTGGCACTGGGGCCTCGCCGTCCTTGCGGCGGCGCATCTGGCCATCGACCTGGGCAAGAGTTTCGCGCGCGCCCACAGGCTCTGGCCTTTCCTGGCCGATCAGGCAGCGCATCTGCTGACCATCGGCCTTGCCGCCGCGCTGCTGCCCGGCCTCTGGGTCGGCGGCGCCTGGGCGACCGGCGGCTGGCCCACCGGCTGGTGGCCAGAGCCGCTCTGGCCAGAACCGGCCTGGGCGCCCGGTCTGATGGCCGCTCTCGCCGGGCTGCTGATCGCTGCCCGTGCGGGCGGTTTCGCTGTGGGTCTGCTGATGCAGCCCTTTTCCGAGGCCAACCCCGGCGATGGTCTTCCCAAGGGCGGCGCGGTGATCGGGCTGCTGGAACGCGGGCTGATCTATCTGCTGATCATGGCCGGCCAATCCGCCGGCATCGGCTTTCTGATCGCCGCCAAATCTGTGCTGCGTTTCGACGCCACCTCGAAAGACCGCAGCGCCAGTGAATACGTCATTATCGGCACGCTTGCCTCATTCGGCTGGGCCATGACCGCCGGCTGGGCCACATTGGCGCTGTTAAAGGCACTATCCCCCATTGGAATCCCGGCCCTGACACCCTAAATTGCGCACATAAGGAACATGTTACGAGGCCCGCATACGATGTTCGGCATTCCCGGCAAACAGGCGGTCACCATGACCCCCAAGGCAGTATCGCAGATCGCGAAACTGATGCAGCGAGACGGCTCGAAGGGGCTGCGCATCGGCGTCAAGAAGGGCGGCTGCGCCGGCATGGAATACACCATGGACTATGTGGCAGAGGTCGAACCCAACGACGAGGTGATCGAACAGGGCGGCGCCGTGGTGATGATCGCACCGATGGCGCAGATGTTCCTCTTTGGCACAGAGATCGACTATGAAACCTCGCTGCTGGAATCCGGCTTCAGGTTCCGCAACCCGAACGTGGCCGACGCCTGCGGTTGCGGCACGTCGATCAAGTTCAGGGATGTGGACGAACTGAACGCCGAGCGCCAGGCCCGGTAAACCTCGCCGCCGTCGGCATCGTCTTTGTCACATGACTCCTCGATGGTCTCGGCGCGGTCAACACGCGGCGCATGATGGGCGGGCTCTGGCTCTACCACGACGACACCAAATCTGCGGAGATGCGAGGCGGGGGGGCAATCTTGCTGAAAGGCCGCGGCGCCCTCGTGGCTGCACTGCAGGCGGCTAATTGCAGCCGCGGCTGGGCTCGGTGGACGCCGGCGTATCTCGGCTGAGACAGCTCCCGCATCCAGGCCACTACCGCGTTGACAATCCAGCCCCCGCAACCCAGAAAATAGCCCGAAAGCCGAGCTCGGCGGGTATCGATGAGGGGGTGAAATCCCTGCAATGAGACATTTTGGCAAGACATCCGCCGTCGCCGTCGCAATCTCCCTTGTTTGTGCATCCGGCGCGGTTCTCGTTCTGAACTACTTGTCAGAGCCGCTTTTCCAGCGTCTTGTCTTCAACTCCGACGCACTGTACCTGCCGGCGCTGTTCACCGATCTTTTCGAAAAGGCGGGCAGCATTCAGGATTGGCACCTGACGCCGGCTCCCTATTTCTTTCCCGACTTCCCGATGTACGGGCTGGCGCATTTCCTGGGGAGCGACACCTACGACCGAATACTTGTTTTCGCACTATTGCAGATGGCGGTCACGTTCGGCCTGCTGGTTGCTCTGTGCCGAAGCCTTGGTGCCGGTCATGCCGGGCTGACGGCAGCTGCAATTCTGACCATTCTCACCGGGCTTGCTCAGACCGGACAACTGCCGTTCGCCTATATCTTGGTCAGCGCGCATCACTACGGTATCTTTCTGGTCAGCCTTGCCATGCTGGCGCTCTGGCTGCGCGACGGTCAGTACACAGCCTGGCACGACCGGCCCCGCGCCTCGCGCTGGACGATGCTGGCGCTGGCCTATCTGACAACCCTGTCGGACTCGCTTTTTTTGCTGCAGCTGGCATTGCCCTTGCTGCTGACCGTCTGGGCGCTGCACCCCGGACGCGTCCCGCTACGCGGCGTCTGGCGCCTGCCTGCATTCCCGGTCTTCGTTGCCGCTCTGGCGGGGCCGGCCACCCTGTCGGTCTGCCGCGCAATCTGGAGCGTGTCCGAACACAACAGCCCGTTGGGCATCGGCCCGGGCAATTTCCCGCAGTTTTTTGAAATCCTTTGGACAAGCGCCGCGGCGGTGCCCGGTTTCGCCGCCCTGTTGCTCGCCTATTTCGCCCTTCTCGCCATAGCCGTGAAGCGGCGGCGAGACGGCCACAGCGACACAGGGGCACGGGCGGGCTACTACTGGTTGGCACTGTTTTCCGGCGCGGCGATGGTAACCATGCTGATCGGCGGCACGGTCCTGACCGACAAGCAGATGTCTGCCCGCTATCTGATCGCAGTACATTCCTGGCCTGTCATCCTTTGCGTCGCGGGGCTGGCTCTTTGGATGCCGAAGTATTCTCGGCTTGCGCCGGTCGCGGCGGCGCTGGCCGCGCTTTGCTTTGCCGGGTTTGCCACTGACGGACTGGTGAAGGCAAAAGGCCTGTCGGGCCGCTACTACCCGGCGCATCTCGCCTGCATCGACGAAGCGCTCGAAGCCCAGGGCGGGCGGGCCGGCATTTCGAACTATTGGGACGCCAAACACGCCATGAGCTTCAGCAGGCTCGAACTGACCCTGGCTCTCCACCTTTCCGACCTTAGCCCCGACTACTGGATCACCTCACGCGCCTACTATCTGGGCGCCTATGATTTTGCCCTGATCGACGAGAACCGCAGCGGATTGCGCAAACTCTCTGCCGAACGGATCGTGGCCATCAACGGTCAGCCAGAGCAGACCGTGCGGTGCAATCAGCACACGCTCTTGCTCTATCGCCGGGGCGGCCTGCGGGTTTCTGCGGTAGAATAAGCCATTTCTGCGCCATCCGGATCGCCCAGATCGCCCGGTCCGGCCGCATCGCAGAGCCGTTCAGCATCGGGTTCTCGACGATCTGGCGAACGGCCCGGGAATGCTGCCGAAGCTTTGCCCAGCCCCGACGCGCCACCCGTCACCAGGGTATTGATCCCTGAAGAGATTTCCATGCCCTCCCCGCGCCCTTGCATCGGCTTTCCGCGGTTGCGCCAGCCGGTGCCGCAAACCGAACCGGGTAGTTCGTCTAATCGTTGTACAGTTGTCAAGTCTCCTTGCCTTTTTTTTGCAGGGCAATCGACTGAACGTTACGGCATGATAACCCTTTCGAGATAGCCGTCATCCCAGGCGGCTGAATGGCGTTTCATCGGCAAACTCTTTTTGCCACACTACACGACACAGGGTGGATGAAGGCAGCGAAAGGTGATTTTCTGGGGATTCTTTTCCCGACAAAGGAACTTCCCTGTGATCAACCATGCAATCACCGCCCTCGCTTTGAGAGCCCGATTGAGAACTAAGTTGAATGATTCCAGCTATTTGTG
>JAAELR010000388.1 GCA_024226455.1 Paracoccaceae bacterium | reverse complement strand
GGACTCGGCGCTGCCATGAGGAGGAGGAGTTATGCATAGCGCGATCGTGGCGCCGAAAGGCGTGTGGTGGAAACCGGCCGGCAAGCAGGAGCGCATGTGGGTGACCATCGCCTTCGTGTGGTGTATGGTGCTGTTCGCCATGATGCCGCTGTGGCACCTGAAGGGGGGCCAGAACCCCTCGGGCATCCGTGGCAAGGTGGAGCCCAGGGAATTCGCCGCGCGGGTGCAGCGCTTCATCGACGACTACCAGGTCAAGGACGCAAACGGCAACCCAGTGGAGGAGGGCGGCATCCCGGTGGTGGCGCCACCGCCGGGGAGCGATGTCTACATGGTGGGGCAGATGTGGAGCTGGAAGCCGGTGCTGCACCTGCAGCAGGGAGCGACCTACACACTCCACCTGTCGGCGCTCGACGTCAACCACGGCTTCGGTCTGATCCCCGCCAACATCAACTTCCAGATCGTGCCCGGCTACGACTACGGCCTCAAGATCACCCCCAACGAGGCGGGCGACTACAAGGTGCTGTGCAACGAGTTCTGCGGCATCGGCCACCACCGCATGCTGGGCAAGATCGTGGTCGAGCCGGCGCCTGAGATCGCCGCACTGACGATGTTCCGATTGCCCCCCTCCGGGGGGACGGAGGCCTCGCCATGAGCAGCGCGAGCCTGACCGACGTGCTCTTCCGCCGCTGTCCGGTGACCGGTCTCAACGTCAACCGTGACGCCGAGAACCTGGTCAAGGTCAACGCGGTGGTGGCGATCGTGTCCATGTTGATCGGCGTCGTCGCCGCCGCGGCGCTGGTGCTCACCCGCTGGCAGGCGGTGCACTTGCTCTCAGACGTGTGGTACTACCGCT
>JAAELR010000387.1 GCA_024226455.1 Paracoccaceae bacterium | reverse complement strand
AGCTAACTTCTCCACCTTAGAGCATGCTGCATGCAACCTGCTGAGAACAGCCCCTGGCAAAAAAGAGTTTGCCGATGAAACGCCATTCAGCCGCCTGGGATGACGGCTATCTCGAAAGGGTTATCATGCCGTAACGTTCAGCCGATTCCCCTGTATGCAGAGGTCTGTGAATTGATCGGTTCCATCCTTTCTACCGCCGTCACCGTCACCGTCACCGCTGTTGGTACCGCCACGCTGGCGCCCACCCAGGCCGCCGCCAGGATTGAAACGCTGGGCGATTGCTACAACGCCGTCATCACCTGGTGCAACAACACCATGCCCGACAACGCCTCAGAATGCGCCAATTCCGAGGGCGGCGGTCTGGACCAGTGCGATGGCGAATTCGGCAACAAGCCGCAGGGTTCTACCATTGACCGCATCAAAATACTGGCCGTTCCCGAGGGCTCGAACGGTCAGCCGACGGCTCGTCTGAAACTCGTAGGCTCTCCCCGCCTCCTCATGCTGAGCGGGGAAGCCTCCGAGGCCTCGTCCCGCAGCCGCTAGAACCCGGCCCATGTTTTCATTTGCGCATCGAACAACTGGACAAGTTCGGCCTCAGTTGCTCTAACTCATGGTTCGAAGGGAGCCTCGCGCCATGGTCGACATCGCCACCCGCGTCTATAATCACAAGTGGAAGATCGACCCGATCGTCCGCTCGCTGATCGACACCGATTTCTACAAGCTGCTGATGTGCCAGTCGGTGTTCCGCAACAGGCCGAACACCACCGTCACCTTTTCGCTAATCAACCGCACCAAATCCCTGCCGCTTGCCGAACTGGTTGACGAAGGCGAACTGCGCGAGCATCTCGATCACATCCGCTCGCTTTCGCTTTCCCGCGGTGAAAGCACCTGGCTGCGCGGCAACACGTTCTATGGCAAGCGGCAGATGTTCACCTCCGAGTTCATGGAATGGTTCGAGAACCTTCGCCTGCCGCCCTACCATCTGGCAAAGCGCCACGGTCAGTTCGAACTGACCTTCGAAGGCGCCTGGCCCGAGGTGATGATGTGGGAAATCCCCGCGCTCGCCGTGCTGATGGAATTGCGCGGCCGCGCGGTGCTGAACCAGATGCGCCGGTTCGAGCTGCAGGTACTATATGCCCGCGCCATGACCAAACTTTGGCAAAAGGTCGAGGACCTGCGCAAGATCCCCGACCTGCGTATCGCCGATTTCGGCACCCGCAGGCGGCACAGCTTCCTGTGGCAGGACTGGTGCGTGCGGGCGATGATTGAGGGGCTCGGAGAGAAATTCGTCGGCACCTCAAATTGCCTCATTGCCATGCGCCGCGAGGTCGAGGCGATCGGCACCAACGCGCATGAACTACCCATGGTCTACTCGGCGCTGGCCGAAACCGACGAGGAACTGGCCCGCGCGCCCTATGACGTGCTCAGCGACTGGCACGAGGAACATGACGGCAACCTGCGCATCATCCTGCCCGACACCTACGGTACCGAGGGTTTCCTGAAAAACGCCCCCGACTGGCTGGCCGGCTGGACCGGTATTCGCGTCGACAGCGGCGACCCCGCGGAAGGCGCCGAAACCGCGATCCGCTGGTGGCAGGACCGCGGCGAGGATCCGCTGGAAAAACTGGTGATCTTCTCGGACGGGCTCGACGTCGACAAGATCGCCGAACTGCACGCCAGGTTCCACCACAGCGTGCGGATCAGCTTCGGCTGGGGCACGCTCATGACCAACGATTTCCGCGGCCTCACCCCCGGCGACGCGCTGGCGCCGTTCAGCCTGGTCTGCAAGGCGGTCGCCGCCAACGGCCGCCCGACGGTCAAGCTTTCGGACAATCCGATGAAGGCCATGGGCCCCTCCGACGAAATCGCCCGCTACAAACGAGTCTTTCACGTCGGCGCGCAAAAACCGCTTGACGTGGTGGTCTGACCCGGTCCTGATCTTCTTCTCTTGGCCAAATACCTCGGGGGGTGTGGGGGGCTGGCCCCCCACCTGCCGCGGCGCGCACAAGCGCGGCGCAATGCCTGCTCTATGCTTTCAAGCCCATTTCATTCCGCGCCTCCCCCCCTGTGTCAGGGAAGTTGTCCGCTGCTCTACTTTTCCTCTAATTCTGAGGTGGGCGGGATAGGATGATGATTTGGGATATTCACCGGAACGTAGATCGGCTGTGCTGAAGCGGATGCTT
>JAAELR010000386.1 GCA_024226455.1 Paracoccaceae bacterium | reverse complement strand
GTATTCGCCGATGATGTCGGCCTGCAAACCGGGCGGCAACCCGGTGGCGCACTCAGAACATCTGTCGGGCCGGTGATCGACAATCTCGTCGGGAGTGGCGTGAAGAGAACGGCTTTGGCCCTGGTGTCCTGGTTTGCCCCCGCCGGGCTTGGATTGTGCACGCTGACCCTTGCGGTCTGTCGAAGGCGGTTTGGAAGCCGGCAGTGGCAAGCCGGGGCTGTTGCAGGCCACGGTCTATTTGCGCGACATGAGCCGCAAGGCCGAGATGGACGAGGTCTGGTGCGACTGGGTCGGCGGGCCGGAAAACTGGCCGCAGCGGGCATGTGTCGCCGCTGATCTGGCCGGTGACGATCTGGTCGAGATCGTGGTCACGGCGGCGGTTTTGTGAACTTCGCCGCCCATATGGCAATTGATGGTGCAATAACCGCCCGAAATGCTAGACTGTCGCCAATCGAGCGACAATGAAGCCCAAAGGCATCCTTCCATGACCCACCTCAGCAAAGCCATTCTTCTGACTGCGGGCCTCGCGCTCGCCGCCTGTACCAGTCCCGGCCAGTTCGACAACGACAACACCATCGATCTGAACACACCCACCGGCCCAGTCGACCCGGCGGGCGATCCGACCAGTTCAGCCTATTTCTCTACCGCGGTGGGCGACCGGGTGTTTTTTGTCTCTGACGAACACACGCTAGGCCCCGAGGCCCGGCAGACCCTGACCGGGCAGGCGGCTTGGCTGCTGGCGAATGCCGAATACAGCATCATCGTTGAGGGTCATGCCGACGAGCAGAATACCAAGGCCTACAACCTTGCGCTCAGCAACCGGCGGGCCAACTCGGTCAAGGAATTCCTTGTCAGCCAGGGCGTGTCTGCGGCCCGGATCCAGACCATCGGTTATGGCAAGGAACGGCCCGTCGAGGTGTGCTCGGACGAAACATGCTGGTCGCAGAACCGGCGCGGCGTGACCGTGCTGCGCGCAGCAATCAGCTAGGAGAGCCCGATGCGGTCCGTTGCCCTGATCCTTGCAGTTCTGCTCGGCACAGCCGCACCGGCTGCGGCGCAGGACCAGACGCTCGCCGATATCCGGCAAGAGCTTTCGGTGCTGTTCGTCGAGATCCAGCGGCTGAAGCGCGAACTCAGCACCACCGGAGCGACGGCGACCAGTGTCGGCGGCGACACGCTGCAGCGCGTCGATCTGATCGAAAGCGAGCTGAGGCGGCTGACCGCCAAAACCGAACAGCTGGAGTTCCGCATCACCCGCGTGGTCAGCGACGGCACCAACCGGATCGGCGATCTGGAGTTCCGGCTTTGTGAACTGGAACCGGCCTGCGACATCGGTAGCCTGGGCCAGACCCCGGCGCTGGGCGGCGACAGCGGCGTACCTGCCATCGCGGCGACACCCGCCGTCACCCCAGGTCAAGACAGCACCGAATTCGCCGTCGGAGAGCAGGGCGATTTCGACCGCGCCGAGGCCGCTTTCGGCAATGGCGACTACCGCAGTGCCGCCGATCTTTTCACCGCCTTCACCAACACCTATACCGGCGGCCCGCTGACGTCAGAGGCACATTTCCTGCGCGGCGAGGCGCTGGCGGCACTGGGCGAGACCTCTTCTGCGGCGCGCGCCTATCTCACCGCCTTTTCCGGCCAGCCCCGCGGCCCGCGCGCGCCCGACGCGCTGCTGCGGCTGGGCACGTCGCTCGGTACCCTGGGCCAGATCCGCGAGGCCTGCACCACGCTGGGCGAGGTGCGCGCCCGCTTTCCGTCCAGCACCCGCGTGGCCGAGGCGGAAAGCGAGCGTCAGCGCCTAGGCTGTTCGTGACGCTGCCACAGGCGTTTTCGGCCCGGTTCGACGCCCATTTGCAAAAGAACGGTCGTGAAGAAATCGGGCTAGCCGTGTCCGGCGGTGGCGACAGCATGGCGCTGATGCACCTTGCGGCGGCCTGGGCGGCGCAGAACGGCGCCGCTCTGCGGGTCGCCACCGTCGATCACGGGCTGCGCCTCGAAAGTGCCGCCGAGGCGGGTTTGGTGGCGCAGGCCGCGACGGCGCTTGGCCTGCCCCACGACACCCTGCGCTGGAACGGCTGGGACGGCGGCGGCAACCTGCAGGACGCCGCCCGCCACGCCCGCCGTCGGCTGATCGAGGACTGGGCGGAAGCTCTGGGCATCGATACCGTGCTCACCGGCCATACCGCCGACGATCAGGCCGAAACGGTGCTGATGCGGCTGGCTCGCGGGTCCGGAGTCGATGGGCTGGCCGGTATCGCCGCCAGCGAACGACACAAGGTGCGCTGGCTGCGCCCGCTGCTGGACGTCCCGCGCGCCGACTTGCGCGACTATCTTGGGCAAAACGACATCGGCTGGATTGACGATCCCTTTAATGATGATCCTCGCTTTGACCGGGTGAAGACGCGCAAGCTTTTGGAAGGCATGGAAAATATCGGCCTTTCCCGGCAACGCCTGACCGAAACCGCGCGCCACATGCAGGCCGCCCGCGAGGTGCTCGACGCCGCCATGGCAGAGCTTGGCGAAAAGGCCGTGACCCAGGACCGGGGCGATTTGCTGATCGACATGGCCGCCTTTCGCCGCGCCCTGCCGGATACCCGGACCCGGCTTCTGGCCCGCGCCCTGATCTGGTTGTCGCAAAACCGGTACCGGCCGCGCTTTGCGCCGCTGTCACAGCTTGAACAGCGGCTTTGCGGCACCCTGCACGGCTGTCTGATCACCGCCCGGGACGGCACCGCGCGCATTACCCGCGAGTACCAGTCCGTCCGCCGAACCACCTGCGCCAGCGACGCGCTGTGGGACAACCGCTGGCGCCTGACCGGCCCGCACGCGCCCGGCCAGTGGATCGGCGCGCTGGGCGAGACCGGTCTGGCCGAATGCCCCGCATGGCGCGACACCGGCGCGCCGCGCGTCTCGCTGCTGGCCTCGCCCGCGATCTGGCAGGACAATCGGCTGATTTCGGCGCCTTTGGCGGGTTTGATGAACGGCTGGCGCGCCGAATTGGCGCATCCCGCCGCCGATTTCCGCCAAAGCCTGTTATCTCATTGAAGAATCTGCCCCGATCCTTATTTTAGTCGGGTGTTCTGGCGCCCGCCGATTTGTCCGGTGCGGTGAGACAAAGGAGATTGCCTTGGGCAACGCGCGCAACATAGCTTTCTGGGTCGTCCTGTTTTTGCTGATCCTGGCGCTATTCAACCTGTTCAGCGGCGGCCAGTCGACCCTGTCGTCGGGCACTGTCAGCTACTCGGAATTCATCGAACGGGTCGAGGCCCGCGAGGTGTCCAGCGTCACGCTCGACGGGGAAAACGTGCTTTTTCTTGGCTCTGACGGCAACGAGTATGTCACGATCAAGCCCACCGGGGCGGATATCACCGACAAGCTGATAGAAAACAACGTCACCGTGAAGGCCGAACCGCAAGAGCAGTCGGGCTTTACCACGGTGCTGATGACCTTCCTGCCCTTCATCATCCTGATCGGGGTCTGGATCTATTTCATGAACCGGATGCAGGGCGGCGGACGTGGCGGCGCCATGGGGTTCGGCAAGTCGCGCGCCAAGCTCTTGACCGAAAAGCATGGCCGGGTGACCTTCGACGATGTCGCCGGCATCGACGAGGCCAAGGAAGAGCTCGAAGAGATCGTCGAGTTTCTGCGCAACCCGCAAAAGTTCTCTCGCCTCGGCGGCAAGATCCCCAAAGGTGCGCTACTGGTCGGCCCGCCGGGCACCGGTAAGACCCTGCTGGCGCGTGCCATCGCGGGCGAGGCGGGCGTGCCGTTCTTCACCATCTCGGGGTCCGATTTCGTCGAGATGTTCGTCGGCGTCGGTGCATCCCGGGTGCGAGACATGTTCGAGCAGGCCAAAAAGAACGCCCCCTGCATCGTCTTTATTGACGAGATTGACGCCGTGGGCCGCAGCCGTGGCGTGGGCTATGGCGGTGGCAATGACGAACGCGAGCAGACGCTGAACCAGCTTTTGGTGGAAATGGACGGGTTCGAGGCCAACGAGGGCATCATCATCGTTGCCGCCACCAACCGTCCCGACGTTCTGGACCCCGCCCTGCTGCGCCCGGGCCGCTTCGACCGTCAGGTGCAGGTGCCCAATCCCGACATTCGCGGTCGCGACAAGATCCTCGGCGTTCACTCTCGCAAGGTACCGCTGGGCCCCGATGTGGATCTGCGCATCATCGCCCGCGGCACGCCCGGGTTTTCCGGCGCCGATCTGGCCAACCTGGTGAACGAGGCAGCCCTTACGGCTGCCCGGGTGGGCCGGCGGTTCGTGACGATGGAGGATTTCGAGAACGCCAAGGACAAGGTCATGATGGGCGCCGAGCGCCGCTCTATGGTGATGACCGAGGACGAAAAGGCACTGACCGCCTATCACGAGGCCGGCCACGCTATCGTCGGGCTCAACGTGCCGCAGCACGACCCGATCCACAAGGCGACCATCATCCCGCGCGGCCGGGCGCTGGGGCTGGTGCTGTCGTTGCCGGAACGCGACCAGCTCAGCGTGAGCTTCACCAAGTACCAGTCCAAGATCGCCATGGCGATGGGTGGGCGCGTGGCCGAGCAACTGGTCTTCGGGCGCGAGAACGTCACCTCTGGTGGGGCCAGCGATATCCAGCAGGTCAGCAGGATCGCCCGCGCCATGGTCACCCAGTTCGGTTTCAGCGAAGAACTGGGATATGTGGACTACGCCAACGAACAGCAAAGCTATCTGGGTACCTACAACACACCGGCCAATATTTCGCCCGAGAGCCAGGAGCGGATCGACGCCGAGGTCAAGCGCATGGTGGACGAGGGTTTTGAGACCGCCACCCGCATTCTGACCGAAAAGCGCGACGATCTGGAGCGGCTGGCGCAGGGTTTGCTGGAATACGAGACGCTGACCGGCGACGAGATCGCCAAGGTGATCGCGGGCGAGGTGCTGAAACGGGGCGATGACGACGATGAAAGCCCCGATGCGGGCGGCACCGCCAGCGTCACGGCGATCCCCAAGACCAAGCCAAAGGCCAAGCCTTCGGGCGATGGCGGCCTGGAACCCGAACCCTCGGCATGAGCAAGACCCTGCCAGACTGGAACCCCGAAACCTATACTAGGTTTCGGGGTTTGCGTTTGCGCCCGGCCATCGACCTTCTGGCCCAGGTGCCCGACCTGCCGCCGGGTGGCGTGGTCGATCTCGGCTGCGGCAACGGAGCCGTCGCCGAGGCGCTGAGTACCCGGCTCCCCGACCGCCCCCTGGCGGGCATCGACAACTCGCCCGCGATGCTGGAAAAGGCCCGCGAAACAGGCCGTTACCATACTCTGACCGAGGCTGATGTCGCCGCCTGGTCGCCCCGGACACCCCCCGCCCTGATGTTTTCCAACGCGGCTTTGCACTGGCTGCCGGATCATGGCACGCTGATGCCGCGGCTGGCGGCGATGCTGGCCCCGGGCGGCACGCTGGCGGTGCAGATGCCGCGCCAGCAGATGGCGCCCGCGCACCGCCTGCTGCGCGAGATCGGCGCGCGTGACTTCCCCAATCTGTTCGATTTCACCCATTGGCAGCCGCAGGTCTCAAACCCCGCCTTCTATGCCGAAGCCCTCGCCGGTCTCGGCAGGTTCAGCCTTTGGCAAACCGAATACCACCAGCGCCTCGATCCCCAGCCCCAGGGCCACCCGGTGCGCCATTTCTCTGCTTCCACCGCCATGCGGCCCTTCCTCAAGAAGCTCGACGACCAGCAGGCCGCCAGCTTCACAGCCGCCTGCGACGCGGCGCTGGAACCGGCCTATCCGCGCCAGCCCGACGGCAGCGTGATCTACCCGTTCCGCCGCCTGTTCTTCGTTCTGACCACGTAGAGGGCGCATCATGGGGGGCGCTCATCAAGCCCTTTCGGGCTTTCCTCGCGGGCGCCCGCGAGGAAAGCCCGAAAGGGCTTGATGAGCGGATTTCCAAAGGGCTTTCGCGCTTGAGCATCGCCCGGCGCCCAGGCAACCTTGGCCATAGACAAAAGGACCCACCCAATGCCTTGCCTCACCGAAAGCCCCCATTCAGGCACCGTCACCTGGCTCGACCCTGCCTGGGTCGAGCGCCCCGGCCCGCTGGCACTGGGCGACACTGTCACGCTCTTGGTGCTGGCCCACCCCCCCTGGCAGGGGGGACGGGGCAGAAACGATGGCTGAACCGCTGAAAAACCTGTTCAACCCCGACCTGATCCACAGCATGGGCCAGCATCTGGCCCGCATCGACGGCTTCGACCGCGCCGCTTTCGAGGCAACAGCCGTGACTGGTCTGGGCGATCTGGAAATGATGCAGCGCTCGGCCCAAATCGCCAAGGCACTGGCCGCCAGCCTGCCGCCGGACTTCCCGGCCATTCTCGGCCCGCTCGCCGAGCGGCTGCATCCCGAGACCCAAAACCCCATCGACGGCGCCCCACCGGACGACCGAGGCCTGCGCGGCTGGGCGCTGGTGCCGGTGGGCACCTACGTGGCCACCCATGGCCTGAACCACCCGGCGCAAAGCCTGGCATTCCTGCGCCAGATGACCCAGCGTTTCTCTGCCGAGTTCGCCGTGCGACCGTTCTTTCGCGACCATACCGGGCTGACCCTGGAGCACGCCGCCGCCTGGGTCCGTGACCCCAATTTCCACGTTCGCAGGATGGCCAGCGAAGGCAGTCGACCGCGCCTGCCATGGGGCATCCGTCTGACAACCTTCGTCGACGACCCGGCGCCGCTGATCGCGCTTCTCGAAACCCTTCGCGACGACGGCCAGGAATACGTGCGTCGTTCGGTCGCCAACAATCTCAACGACATCGCCAAAGATCACCCCGACCTCGTCGCCGGTATCGCCGCGTGCTGGCTGCAGGGCTCGCCGCCGCCCCGCCGCAAGCTGGTTAGTCACGCCTGCCGCAGCCTGATCAAGTCGGGCCACCCCGAAACGCTGCGGGTCTTCGGCTACGGTCCGCCGGACCGGTTGACCACACGGCTCGACGCCACCCCGCAGACCATCGCCCTGGGCCAGACCCTGACCCTGACCGCAACCCTGTCGAACACCGGTCCCGCCCCGCGCCGGGTGCTGGTCGATCTGGTAATGCGGTTTCTGCGCGCCGATGGCAGCCATGGCGCCAAGGTGTTCAAATGGACCGAAACCGGCCTGCCGCCCGGAAAACCCCTGACCCTGACCAAGCGCCTGCCCCTGCGCGACGTCACCACAAGGCGCCACTATGCGGGGCAGCAATTCGCGGCGCTTCAGGTCAACGGCCAGATCGTCGCCGAAACCCGGTTTGAGCTGCAACTACCCGCCCAGCCGCTGCCATAGACGGAGCGGTAGAGAACAGTCTGAACCCAACATGGTGGTTTTGAACCCCAATAGCGTTTCGGCTTTGTGTTGATCCGGTTTTGCGCTGCCTCTCGCTGCGTTCGAACGCGAAAGACGAGTGGATCTGGTCCAACGAAATGCCCGACCTCTTTCAATGGGGGTCTGGGGGGCTGGCCCCCCAGCCGGTCGGATCGCGAATGCGATCCGAAAACCCGCCCCAGACCACAATCCCCCCGTTGATCACAAGGGCCCGTCCTGCATTACCCCCCGATCGGCACCATGGTGCCCTGCAGTACGGAGTACCGCCACGTCGCGGCTCTGGTCGCCATCGAACGCCACCACCGTCGCGCCGACCACGACCAGCCGCTTGCCGGCCTTGATCACGTACCCTTCCGCTTGCAGCCGTTCGCCCGCCGCCGGAGCCAGCAGGTTGATCTTCATCTCCGAGGTCAGCACCTCTGCCCCTTCAGGCATCACGGACAGCGCCGAATAGCCGGCCGCCGAATCCCCCAGCGCAAAGGTCACCGCCGCATGGGCAAAGCCATGCTGCTGCCGCATCGCGTCCAGAATGGGGGAAGAGATCACGACTTTCCCCCGTTCAATCGAGATCAGGGCGGCGCCTAGCGTCACCATCATGTCCTGCCGCGCGAAGCTGTCCCCGATCTTTCGTCTTGATGCATCGGGCAATGGGTCGTGCTGCATTCTGTCTCCTGTTGCCGGTCTGAGCGGGTGGGCACGGGGGCCGCGCGGTATCGTTGGCTTTGTTGATGCGCCCTGTCCACAGGTCTGGACAGGTCTTGCAGGGCAATCGACTGAACGTTACGGCATGATAACCCTTTCGAGATAGCCGTCATCCCAGGCGGCTGAATGGCGTTTCATCGGCAAACTCTTTTTTGCCAGGGGCTGTTCTCAGCAGGTTGCATGCAGCATGCTCTAAGGTGGAGAAGTTAGCT
>JAAELR010000385.1 GCA_024226455.1 Paracoccaceae bacterium | reverse complement strand
TGGCGCAAGACATCGCCCGGCCGCTGGTACTGGCGGCGATCCACGCCGAGGATGAGGGCGAGGGTGAGCGCTGCCTGCGGGCCATCATGGCCTATTTCATGCCCAAGGATCATGGTGGCGTCATCAGCATTGGCGAGTTGGTCGCCCGGCTGGTGAATGAGGCCGACAAGCCCAACACAGACGATCAGCGGCTGATCGGGCGCATGGGGCTGCGGGTGCTGGATGGCAAGTGCGGCGAGCGTGAACTCTTTGTCGCCAACGGTCAGCACCCGATCATGGACCGCGCCCTGGCCGGCACCCGCTGGCGAGGCGGCGGGCACCGGGCCGCACTTGATACCCTGGCCAATACACGGCCATCGGGCGGTCCAATGCGGGTTCTCTCGGGGCCAGCCATGCGCGGGGTCATCATTCCAAACCAGTACATGCCGGTCGATCTCAATGACGATGAGGATGGCACTGATGCAGGCTGACCGGGAGTTTCCGCATTGCCGCTTGTCAAGCAAAAAACCGTTACGGTTTGCGTATCGGCGTAACGCAAGCGTAACGCCGGGCGTAACGGGGTTAACCCTTTGAGGGCCCGCGATAAACATCCGCCCGGGCCTCGGCTGTTACGGTGTTACAGCAAATCGTCCCCCCATGATGCGCGTGCGCGCCTGAAGCTGTGTGTGGATATTGGCGTAACACCGTCACAATATACTAATCCATATCTAAAAAAGAAAGATTTAGAAGGGCTTAGCAGCGAGACGCTGACCGTTACGGTGGCGTTACGGTCCCGGGCCCGGCGTAACAAAGGGGCAAGAGCATGAGCACCAGAATTCCAAGGGCCCACGAAACGGTTTGGGCACAAGAGGCGATGAGAGAGCATCGGGATCGACCGGCAGACGTGTTCAGGTGCGGCAAGCAAGAGCGCAAACGCATCGACGCGGTGATG
>JAAELR010000384.1 GCA_024226455.1 Paracoccaceae bacterium | reverse complement strand
AGAAGAAACCCCGATGGCCAGCGCCAGAATGAGGATCAGTCTAATCATGTGCTCAACCTTCTATGCCCGGCGTCATCAGCGCGACGGACCGGCGTCATCCCCTTTGTGGCCCGAACTCCGCTTTAACATCAAGCCCATCGTGGTGCGGCGCATGTGTTCGCGGGTTCCCGCCCGGCAATAGGCGTCGTCGGGACTGTCCGGCGCCATCCCGTGGCGCGCGAAAAACGCCTCGAAATGCCGCTCGTAGCGGGAAAGCGGGATCGGCGCGATGCGTTTGTTGATCTCCCGCGCATGAACTCCCAGATCGCTGAGCCGCCCGTCCGCAGCCGCCAGATGGCGCCGCACCGCGGGGTGATCGAACGCGAAGTCCGGGCAGACCGCCACGATATGTTCGGCCATCAGGTACTGAAACCGCGACTCGACCAGAAACTCCGGAGCCGGAGCTTTCGCCGCCGCACAAACCGGGACCGCGCAGGCAATGACCAGCGCGGTCAGGTGTTTCATTCTGCCGCGATGGCCGACACCCGCCCGGTCTTTTTCGCCTTGATCCGGTCCTCGATCTCGTCGCGGAAATTGCGGATCAGCCCTTGTATCGGCCAGGCCGCCGCGTCGCCCAGCGCACAGATCGTGTGGCCCTCGACCTGCTTGGTCACCTCGAACAGCATGTCGATCTCTTCGATTTCGGCCTCGCCGGTCATCAGCCGCTGCATGACCCGCATCATCCAGCCGGTGCCCTCGCGGCACGGCGTGCACTGGCCGCAGCTTTCATGCTTGAAGAAACTGGACAACCGCCAGATCGCCTTTACAACATCCGTATCCTGATCCATCACGATCATGCAGCCGGTACCAAAGCTCGACTGTTTCTCGCGCATGCCGTCGAAATCCATGATCGCGTCTTCCAGCGCGTCGCGCGGCAGGATCGGGCACGAGGCGCCGCCGGGAATGACCGCCTTGAGGTTCTTCCAGCCGCCGCGCACGCCGCCGCCATGCTTTTCGATCAGTTCGCGTACCGGCACCGACATGGAATCCTCGAATACGCACGGGTTGTTGACATGCCCGGTCAGCGCATAAAGCTTGGTGCCCACATTGTTGGGCCGCCCGAACCCGGCGAACCACTCTGGCCCGCGGCGCAGGATGGTCGGCACCACGGCGATGGATTCCACGTTGTTCACCGTGGTCGGACAACCGTAAAGCCCCGCACCCGCAGGGAAAGGCGGCTTCATCCGCGGCATGCCCTTCTTGCCCTCCAGGCTTTCCAGCAGCGCGGTTTCCTCGCCGCAGATATAGGCGCCCGCCCCGTGATGCAGGAATAGGTCGAAATCCCAGCCCGACCCGGCAGCGTCGCGGCCGATCATGCCCTTGTCATAGGCCTCGTCTATGGCCGCCTGCAGTGCCTCGCGCTCGCGGATATATTCGCCGCGAATGTAGATATAGGCCGTATGCGCGCCCATGGCGAAGCTGGCGAGCAGCGCACCCTCGATCAGCGTGTGCGGATCGTGGCGCATGATCTCGCGGTCCTTGCAGGTCGCGGGCTCGGATTCGTCGGCGTTGATCACCAGATAGGCCGGGCGCCCGTCGCTCTCCTTGGGCATGAAGCTCCACTTCAGGCCGGTGGGAAAGCCCGCCCCGCCACGGCCGCGCAGACCGCTGGCCTTCATCTGGCCGACGATCCAGTCGCGGCCCTTTTCGATGATCCCGGCGGTGCCGTCCCAATGGCCGCGCATCTGCGCGCCCGCAAGGGTGCGGTCATGCATGCCATAGAGATTGGTGAAGATGCGGTCGCTGTCGCTCAGCATGTGCTACCCCTGATTGTCCCGGCGCAAGCGCCAGATTTGATACGTCACGTAGAGCGCCCAGATGAACGCCGCCATCGCCGCCAGGTCGAAAAGGAACACGAACCGGGCCTGCCAGCCCAGTTCGCCCCCCAGCCATTGCGCGCCCATCCACAAGACCATGGTGCCCGCAAGAACCAGCGCGACAAGCCTTGCCTGCCGCGCTTGCGCTCTGTCGGTTTCGGTCGGTGCTGTCATCTGGCCCTTAATAAACTTCACCCTTGTCCACGCGCTTGGAGAATTCGGTCTCTTCGCCCGAGGCAAGGATCCTGGCCTGGTCGACCCAACCGTCGCGGCTGACCCGGCCCTTGAACCCTTTCAGATTGGCATCGACCCAGGCCACCTCGTCGGCGCTCCAGCCGGCCACCTGGTCAAAATGATAGACGCCCATCTGGTTGAGCATCTGCTCCATCTTGGGCCCGACGCCCTTGATTTCCTTGAGGTTGTCGGCCCCGCCCTCGCGCGCCGCGCTCAGCATCTCGGGCTTGGCGCCCTCACCGGCATCCTCGCGCGCACCGTCCTTGTCAAGACCCTCGCCAGCTTCGGCCTCGGCGGCAGCAGCTTCGGCAGCGGCCTTCTCGGCGGCAGCCTCCTCAGCGGCAGCAGCTTCCGCAGCGGCGTCCGCGGCAGCTTCTAGTGCGGCGGTCTCTGCGACAGCGGCCTGCTCGGCAGCTGCCTGCTCGGCAGCGGCGGCGTCTGCAGCGGCTGCATCAGAAGCGGCTCTTTCGGCAGCAGCCGCTTCAACGGCAGCCCTTTCGGCAGCGGCCCTCTCGGCGGCTGCCGCAGCCTCGGCGCCCGCATCAGCGGTGCTGCCGGTCCCATGCGCCTGACCGGCCTGGTCCGAGGCGGCAAAGTTCAGCCACAGGATCAGGAACACCACCGCGCCGATGATCACGCCCCACATCAGCGCGCTCCAGCCGGAAAACTGCAGCAGCCACAGCAGGAACAGAAACACCACAACACCTGCAGCCGCCGCGACCGCCAGCATCTTGCCCAATGACCAGTTATTTCCGTTCGAAGCCATGTCTCTTCTCCCCAACTATTGTGTCGATGGTTTCCTTATGCTCAATATTTAGCGCGTTTGGAGAAGTCTGTCTCCTGTCCAGAGGCAAGCAGTTTCGCCTGCGCGACCCAATCGTCACGGCTTACCCGTCCCTTGAAGCCCTCAAGGTTCTCGTCAACCCAGGATATTTCCTCTGCCGTCCAGCTCGCCACCTGATCGAAGTGGAAGAACCCCATGGAATGCAACAACTTTTCCAGCTTGGGCCCGACACCCTTGATCATCTTCAGATCGTCGGCCCCGCCGTCGCGCGCCGTCTCCAGCGTGGCGGGCTTGCTGCCGGTCGCTGTGGCGGATTTGTCTACATCCTTGTTTTCGGCAGGCGTCGCCTTTGCCGCGGGCGCCGGTTTCGCCGCAGGTTTGGCAGCTTTTGCCGCCTTCGCCGTCTTGTCCCGCCACGGCGTCAGCAGCGGCACTTCGGTGCCATCGATGCGCTTGACGGTGTCGCCGATATCGGTGGCGCGCTGCACGGATGCGTTGTACTTGGTGTGGCCGCTCTCCTCATAGCCCTCAAGGCTGGTCAGCCCGGCCTTGGGCTCGGACGCATAGCGCCCGTTCTGCGGCCCCGGCACCGGCACATTGCCCGCCGCCAGCTCATCAAGGATCTCGGCAAAGCGTTGCGCCGTCAGGTCCTCGTAGTAATCCTTGCCGATCTGCGCCATCGGCGCGTTGGAACACGCTCCCAGACATTCGACCTCTTCCCAGGTGAACTTGCCATCTTCGCTAAGCTGGTGCGGCTTTTCGGCGATCTTGTCGCGGCACACCCCGATCAGATCCTCGGCGCCGCAGATCAGGCACGACGTGGTGCCGCAGATCTGGATGTTGGCGACAGAACCCACGGGCTGCAGCTGGAACATGAAGTAAAAAGAGGCCACTTCCAGCACGCGGATATTGGCCATGCCGAGCCTGTGGGCCACATGTTCAATGGCGGGTTGGCTCAGCCAGCCCTCCTGCTCTTGCGCCCGCCACAGCAGCGGGATCACCGCAGAGGCCTGGCGGCCCTCGGGGTACTTGGTAATCTGCGCCTCGGCCCAGGCCAGGTTGGCGGGAGTGAAGGCGAAGCTTTCGGGTTGGGTGTGGTGAAGTCGGCGGAGCATTAGCGTCGGTCCTTACATTCTTGCATAGCCGGCAGCCCACGAGCCGAATAGTGCAACCGGGCCAAGCCATTGGACGATTTTGAGAGCGGGAAGAACTATTGTAGAGATCACGCCGCATAGTGCAGCGCAGCCAATGCCAATCAATAGCGCCCAATACCACTGGAAAGATGCCAGTAGCCCCAAAAGCCCCCCAATTAGCGCGATGGTGAAAACCCAACCGCCAAGTTTGGATCTTTGCTCTTCCTCCAGAAAGTTTTTTTCGCGGTGGAAAAACGCTACCGAGGTTATCACGGCCAAGATATTGGCCCAAATGGGAGCTAAGATCACCGATCAATCTCCCCGAACACCACATCCATGGTGCCGATGATCGCCGCCACGTCGGCCAGCTGATGCCCGCCCGCCACATGGTCCATCGCCTGCAGGTGCAGATATCCCGGCGCGCGGATCTTGGCCCTGTAAGGCTTGTTGGACCCGTCCGACACCAGATAGACGCCGAACTCGCCCTTGGGCGCCTCGATGGCGGCATAGGTCTCTCCGGCGGGCACGTGGAAGCCCTCGGAGTATAGCTTGAAGTGATGGATCAGCGCCTCCATCGAGGTCTTCATGTCGCCGCGTTTCGGCGGGGTCAGCTTGCCGCGGGCCAGCACATCGCCCTGCCCGTCCGGCGCGCGCAGCTTTTCGCAGGCCTGCTTGATGATCTTCAGGCTCTCGCGCATCTCTTGCATGCGGCACAGGTAGCGGTCATAGCAATCGCCGTTCTTGCCCACCGGAATGCCGAACTCGAACTCGTCATAGCACTCATAGGGCTGGGCCCGGCGCAGATCCCAGGCCAGGCCAGAGCCGCGCACCATCACGCCCGAGAATCCCCAGTCGAGAATGTCCTGCTCGGTGACGATGCCGATATCGGCGTTGCGCTGCTTGAAGATGCGGTTTTCCGTCAGCAGCCCGTCGAGATCCTTGATCACGCGGGGGTAGTCGTCGGCCCAGCGGTCGATATCGTCGATCAGCTCTATCGGCAGGTCCAAATGCACGCCGCCGGGGCGGAAGTAGTTGGCGTGCAGGCGGGCGCCGCAGGCCCGCTCGTAGAACACCATCAGCTTTTCGCGTTCCTCAAAGCCCCAGAGCGGCGGCGTCAGCGCGCCCACGTCCATGGCTTGCGTGGTGATGTTCAGGATGTGGTTCAGGATGCGGCCAATTTCCGAGAACAGCACCCGGATCAGCGAGCCGCGGCGCGGAATTTCCGTGCCGGTCAGGTTTTCGATGGCCAGGCACCAGGCATGCTCCTGGTTCATCGGGCAGACATAGTCGAGCCGGTCGAAATAGGGCAGGCTTTGCAGGTAGGTGCGGCTTTCCATCAGCTTTTCGGTGCCGCGATGCAGCAGGCCGATATGCGGATCAGCCCGTTCAACGATCTCGCCGTCAAGCTCCAGCACCATGCGCAGCACGCCGTGGGCGGCCGGATGCTGTGGCCCGAAATTGATGTTGAAATTGCGGATCTTCTGCTCGCCGGTCAGCTCATCTTCGAAGCCTTTGGAGCCGTCCATCATCTCGTCTCCCCCGCACGCACCCTGACCACAGCCGTTCTGACCGGGCGCGCCAGATACACCAAGGCCATCAACGGCCCAAAGAGCGCCAGCAAACTTGCGTTCCAGAGCGTCATCATTTCGCGGCCTCCTTGTCGTCACCCGGCAGGGTGTACTCGGCACCTTCCCACGGGCTCATGAAATCGAACTGCCGGTATTCCTGCACCAGCTTCACCGGCTCGTAGACCACGCGCTTTTGCGCCTCGTCATAGCGCACCTCGGTATAGCCGGTGGTGGGGAAATCCTTGCGCAGCGGATGGCCGCGAAAGCCGTAGTCGGTCAGCAGGCGGCGCAGGTCGGCATGCCCGGTAAACAGGATGCCGAACATGTCGTAGACCTCACGCTCGAACCAGCCCGCCGACAAGTGCACGCCGGTGACCGAGGCAATGGTCTCGTCCTCGCGCACCGCGCATTTCACCCGGATGCGGTGGTTTTGGTACATGCTGAGGAAATGATAGACCACGTCGAACCGCGCCGCGCGGCCCGGGTGATCCACCGCGGTGATATCGACCAGCGACGAAAAATTGCACCGCGCGTTGGTCTTCAGGAACTCGACTAACGCAAGAATGGCGTTGGGCGGGGCCTCGACCGTCAGCTCGCCACGGGCGACCGCCCACGACAGCACGCAGTCGGGCCGCTTGGCCTCGATATGCGCGCCCAGTTCGTTCAGAGTTTCAGACATCGCTTACCTCGCGATTGTGCCGGTCCGGCGGATTTTACGCTGCAATTGCAGCAGGCCATAAAGCAGCGCCTCTGCCGTCGGCGGGCAGCCGGGCACATAGACATCGACCGGCACCACCCGGTCGCAGCCACGCACCACCGAATAGCTGTAGTGGTAATAACCGCCGCCATTGGCGCATGACCCCATAGAGACCACATAACGCGGCTCCGGCATCTGGTCGTAGACCTTGCGCAGGGCCGGCGCCATCTTGTTGGTCAGCGTACCGGCCACGATCATCAGATCCGACTGGCGAGGGGACGCCCTCGGCGCGGTGCCGAACCGCTCCATGTCATAGCGCGGCATGGCGGTGTGCATCATCTCGACCGCGCAGCAGGCCAGACCGAATGTCATCCAGTGCAAGGACCCGCAGCGGGCCCAGTTGATGATGTCCTCGGTCGAGGTCATCAGGAACCCCTTGTCCTGCAACTCGCGATTGATCGCTGCCGTAGCCACTTCCTTGTCGGCGCCGACCTGAACCCCGGTCATCACTCCCATTCCAGCGCCCCCTTCTTCCACTCATAGGCAAAGCCCACCGTCAGCACGCCCAAGAACACCATCATCGACCAGAACCCGACCAGCCCCACATCCTTGAACGCCACCGCCCATGGAAACAGGAACGCCACCTCCAGATCGAAGATGATGAACAGGATCGACACCAGATAGAACCGCACGTCGAACTTCATCCGCGCATCGTCGAAAGCGTTGAAACCGCACTCATAGGCGCTGACCTTCTCGGGGTCGGGCCGGCGCACCGCGATGATCACCGCGGCCAGGATCAGCACCAGCCCCAAGGCGACGGCCATGGCGAGGAAAATGAGGATAGGCAGATAGTCGGAAGCAAGCGTTTCCACGTGGCGGCTCCTTCAATGCGAACGGCGCATTCATATACTGCGACGACCCTTACTCCCGGGGTTCCAGAGGGTCAACCGGACCCCGCCCGAATAGATGCCGCGGGAGGCGAAAGAAACGCCCCCGCCAAAGCCCCGCCACCCCGGGGACGGCGGGCGGGGCGACGTTCCCGGCCCCGCCGGGGACCAGCGCCGTTCCGCCGCCGGTCAAACCGGCCCGCACCAGAGCCAGACACACTTGCCCGCCCCGCTCATGTGGCCGCCGGCGATCTCCGATCGATCACAGATCGGCGAAATTCTCGGCAACGTGACGCTCCATCCTTTCGACCGTCGCGGCAACATCGGGAACCTTCATCACATCAAAGGCCGCAAACGTCGGCAACTGTTCCATGTCGAAGAACCTGAAACTCATGTGCTGGCCAAACACCAGATCGTCAACCGATCTACCCTGAAACAGAAACTGCCCCGGGTCGTCAAACGCCTCAGCCGGAGCGTTGAACGTCAACGATATCATGTACTTGCGACCGCCCAACAGGCCACCGGTGCCGTATTGCTTGGACGGGTCGCTACGGGTGCGCCCGTCATCCGTGCACAGCCCGTTGCCGATACCCGCTGTAAAGACCTCATCCATGTACTTCTTGAAAAGCCATGGAAATCCCATCCAGTAAACCGGAGATTGCAGGAATACCGCGTCGGCGCAGACCAGGCTCTGCACCTCTGCGCCCACGTCGTACCCGTCATCGATGATGGTGGCCGAAACCTCGTGCCCCTTTGCACCCAGCGTATTCACAGCTGCGTCGAAAAGGGTCTTGTTCAACTTTCCGTTGGCAAAGCCCTCCCATTTCTGGTGGGCGTTGATGGCATGAATCTTGGGCATGGAACTGATCTTTCGCGATTGTCAGTAGGTTCATCGGGCATTGCCCATTTGGCGTGCCCGCGCCGAGGTTACCGGTGGCCACACCGTCTTTGCAAGCCCATTCGGCCCCGCCTCGCCGCCGGGCACAGCGGCCTGGCAGCCCCGCCCCCCGCAGGGTAGGCAATTCTGCCCACCGCCCTCACCTCGGCAATCGTAGGGTGCGCTATTTGCGCACCGCACCGCGCCCTCACTTCAACCGGAACCGGTTGCGCAGCCCCAACCCAAGAAAGAACAGCAGCACAAACCCCAGCACCGTCTGCGCCGCCGTAGCAAAGCCGATGAAACCATCCACATCCTTGAAAAAATCCGCGAAATACACTCGCTGCAACCCGAAGAACTTGAACGTGTTTGAAAAACTCAGGCCCATCGCCTTCACCAGCGCAATCAAGAACCCGGAAGCTTCAAAACTCGCCAAACCCGGCGGGCGCGTCTCCAGCAACGCGGCAAACGCCCCCAGCGGTGTGGCCATCACGATCCCCAGCCCCGCCAGCGGTCGCATCACCGAATGCCCGTAATCCGAAACCACCCCATAGCCGCGCGACAACCACCGTTGCGCCCTCCCCTCCAGCAGCGCCTTGCAGCGCATCTCCTGCCGCGCGAAAAACGCCTCGTCATCGGGCTTGTGCAACTCGCTCATGATCTGGCGCAGCCGCGTATAGGCGCGCTTGCTCTCGCAGGCGGTCTCTGCGGTCATATCCGGCCACAACCCGTCCTGCGTAGTGAAATCCGTATCCTGATGAAAGCTGCGCTGATAGAACTTTGGCACCCCGCCCGCGAAACGGGCCTGAGTGAATGTCGTCTTTGCCCCGAACGCTTTGTTTGAAAAATCGACCAGCCCGCCGAACGTCGCGGACCAGAACCAGGCATCCCCGCTGAACCTCGCGGACTCGAACCAGGCATCCCCGCTGAACGTCGCGGACTCGAACCAGGCATCCCCGCTGAACGTCGCGGACTCGAACCAGGCATCCCCGCTGAACGTCGCGGACTCGAACCAGGCATCCCCGCTGAACCCTGCGGAATCGAACCAGGCATCCCCTCCCAATCTTGTGGATCGGAACGTGGTTTCCCCACTGAAATCAACAGTTTTGAATGATGCTTTGCTCCTGGTATCGAACTCCGCGCTATCGAAACTCACCGTGTCCCGGAACACCGTTCCATCGAACGTCACATTCCCACCGAATTTTGCGTGTTCGAATCCCGCTCGCCCTAGGAAATCTGCGTCCTTGAACCCAACCTGATGATCAAATTTAGCTCCTGCAAAGATCGCCGCGTCTGAGAGACATACTTGGCTAAAATCGCAATAACCGCTGAAATATGCGGCCAGGAATTCGACCTCAGACGAAAAACTCGCCGAGTTGAAGCTGCTCACCCCAAGAAATGAAAACCCACCAAACCCCATCGCATGCAGAAAATGCGTTTCTCCGAAATCAATATGATCTCCCGGTTTTGGCAAAGGACAGTTGGGGCCAAGTCGACGTGTAAACTGCGCTCGAACTTCGACCGTTTCTTTCTCCGTCAGCGGCACCAAGTCCAATGGGTTCAGGCCCATATTCGTTGCCAGTTCCCTCCGCTTATCCTCGGATAAGTCGGCACATATCCAACCGTTCCAATAACGCCTGTTCTGTTCGTGCAGTTCTGGCTTGATCCAGCCGGCGTCCTGCTCCCCCGCAATGGTCATCAGCACATACCACGGGTTCTTTGCGGCCGGCTGCAACTCCACCCCGTCATTGCGGGTGGCCGAACCGTCCGAACGCACCTTGATCAAATAGCCCGCGGGCTTTTCCTGGTCGTGCAATCTTTCGCTCATCGAATTACCCCCAATCCGAAATGCCGACGTCCCGACCCTAGCACCCGCGGGCGCCCGGCGCCACACCCGCCGACACCCGCGCCAAAATCCCGGCCCGCCGCGCGCCATTAACCCCGGCGACCCGCCCGATCCGGGGGCCGACGTCAGTCCGACAAAAGTCCGACGTTTTTCCGACCGTGAAAATCGAGGGATTTCAGCCCGTTAACCCAGATCTGCCCAACCGGGCTTTCGACGCTCGAAAAACGCCGAAATCCCCTCCGCCGCCTCGGGGCCTTCCCAGCATCTCACCAGCGCCGCGATGGTCTCGTCGATCACCGCGTCGTCAATCCGCGGCCCCAGCCTGCGGGTCAGTTTCTTGGCCTCTGCCACCGCACCGGGTGCCGCATTCAGATAGGGCGCCACCTCGGCCTCAACGGCCGCATCCAGCGCCTCTGGCGCCACCGCGCGCGCCAGCAGACCCAGCGTAACCGCCTCATCTGCCTCGAAAATTCTCGCCGACATGAACACCCGCCGCGCCATCGCCTCGCCCAGCCGGGCCAGCACATACGGGCCTATCGTGGCCGGGATCAGCCCCAGCCTTGTCTCGGTCAGCCCGAACTTGGCGCCCGTCACCCCGACGGCCACATCGCAGACTGAAGCCATGCCGACGCCGCCGCCAAACGCCTGCCCCTGCACCCGCCCGATCAGCGGTTTCGGCATATTGTTCAGCGCTCCCAGCATGTTGGCCAGCTTGCGCGCCTCCGCCGCCCGCTCCCCGACCGCCGCCTGCATCTGCGCCCTCATCCAGCCCAGATCCCCCCCGGCACAAAACGACCGGCCAGAGCCCGTCAGCACCACCACCCGAACCGCCGGGTCGGCGCTTAATTTCCCCGCCGCATCAGTGAGTTCCGCGATCATGCGCGCGTCCAGCGCGTTGTGCTTTTCGGCCCGCTCCAGCGTCAGCCAGGCCACCCCCCGCGCATCCGTCGCCATTGAAATCGTGTCATACATCGCCCGTCTCCCGCATCGCCCGCGCCATCGCACCGGCCTGTTCCAGAACACCCATATCCAGCCCCGTCTCAAAGCCCAGCGCCCCCAGCCTCGCCGCCACCGCCCCGGTCGCCACATTGCCCGCAGCCCCCGGCGCATAGGGGCAACCGCCCAAGCCCCCCACCGCCGAGTCGAACACCCGCAGCCCGGCATCCAGCGAAACCTCTATGTTTTCCAGTGCCTTGCCCCCAGTGTCGTGGAAATGCCCCGCCAGCCGCTCCGCCGGCACCACGGCCAGAACCGCCTCCAGCATCGCCGCCACCGCCCGCGGCGCGCCGCGCCCCACTGTGTCGCCCAGCGAGACCTCATAGCAGCCCATCTCCAGCAAAGCCCCCGCGACATCCGCCACCGCCCCGGGCGCCACCGGCCCGTCATAGGGACATTGCACCACGCAGGACACATAGCCCCTGACCGGCAGCCCGCGCACCCCGGCCGCCGCCGCCACCGGGCGAAACGCCTCCAGCGATTCCGCCATGCTCTTGTTTATGTTAGCTTTAGAGAACCCCTCCGAGGCCGAGCCAAAAATCGCGATCTCATCGGCGCGCGCCGCTACCGCCCGCTCATAGCCCTTCATGTTGGGTGTCAGCGCCGCATAACGCACCCCCGGCGTCCGGGCTATCCCGGCCAGCACCTCGGCCCCGTCGGCCATCTGTGGCACCCATTTTGGGCTGACAAAAGACGCCACCTCGATGCGGCGAAAACCGGCCCCTGACAGGCAATCCACCAGCGCGATCTTCTCGGCCACCGGGATCAGCCGCGCCTCGTTCTGCAGCCCGTCCCGCGGACCCACCTCGAATATCTCCACGAACTCAGGCATTCCCGGCCCCCTGCTTCTTCTCTTTGAAAAATACCTCCGCCGGAGGCTCCTACCCTGTCATCCCTCCAGCGGCTCAAAAAAGTCGCGCCGGTATAGCAGTGCAGCCCCCTCGGGCGGCAGCGAGGCCTTGAGCCCAGGCCGCCCGGTGATGCGCCCATACCATTCCGCTAGCCGCCCGAATGGCTCGATCCGGGCGAAATGCCGGCTCATGTATAGCGCCTGACCAACCCCGATATCCGCCGCCGAAAAGCCACCCTCCAGCAGATACTCACGCCCCTGCAGGCGCCCCTCGATGGCGCCGTAACACTTCTCCAGCCGCCTGGCTTCCAGCTGCGTCACCACCGGCGAGCGCATGCTGTCGTCATAGAGCGCCACATGCTGCTGGGTCAGCGCCGCCGCATGCTGCGAAACCGTCTCGGCGAAATGCACCCAGATCAGCCAGTCAACCCGCTCTGCCTCGCCCGGTGCCCGGCCCAGGCCGGCCCCGGGGAAGCGTTCGCACAGATACTCGGTGATCGCCCCTGTCTCCCAGATCACCCGCCCGTCGATCTCCAGCGCGGGCACCCTTCCCGCCGGGTTCAGCGCCAGATATTCTGGCGATCTCAACGATTTGTCAAAGGCGTGACACACCACCTCGAATTCAACTCCCAACTCGTGCAGCAGCCAGAGCGACCGCATGGAACGGGTCTGGTGACAGTGATGCAGTCTGATCATGTGCGGTCTCGCGATTGAGGTAATCCCGGTCGGGTGTCGCGCCAGCTTTGCCGCGCCGAGACGGCCTCGAACCAGCGGCCCAGCGCCGGTGCGCGCGCCATCATCCCGCGCGCCTCTTCGGCCTGCAGGAAATATCCGATCATCGGCGCCAGATGGCAATCGGCGGCGCCGAGCGAAGCGCTGTCCAGCGCCAGCCCTTCGGCGGCAATCTCATCCAGCGCGTCCAGAACCGCGGGCGCCGCCGCCAGCCCCTCGGCCAATGCATCTCGGTCGGCGGGTAGCCCGGCTGCGGGGCGGAACACCGCGTGTCCGAAGACCTGCCGCACCAGCGGCCAATAGGCATAGGCATCGGCAATCCCCGCCACCTGCCGGGCCCGCGCCCGGCGCTTGCGGTCATGCTCGCCGCGCATCAGGTAGGTCAGGATGGCGCCGGTCTCGTAGATGCGGAAATCGCCATCCCAAAGCACCGGCACCCGGGCAAAGGGATGCTGACCGCGCAAGCTTTCGCGGCCCGACGCACCGAATGGATCGGCCTCTTGCCATTCCGCCTGCCTGCCCGTCTCTGCCAGCGCCAGGCGCACGGACCGGGTATAGACGCTGTAGCGATAGCCGGTCAGGCGCAGGCGGCTCACGCGGCGTCCTCTGTGGCCTCTGCGGCCTCTGGGTCGGGCTCCAGCCGGATCAGCGCCGCGCCGGCCTCTACCTGGGCACCGGCAGAGACCAGAACCTCGGCCACCGTGCAGTCGCGCGCGGCCACCAGCACATGCTCCATCTTCATCGCCTCCAGCACCGCCAGCCGGTCGCCTTTGACCACCGCCTGCCCGGCCCGGGCAAAGACCGCCTTGACCAGCCCAGGCATCGGCGCCTCGATCAGGTTGCCGCCGGCGCTACCCTCGCCGCCCTCGTCCAGCGGATCGGCCAGGTCGAAATGATAGCCGTTGCCGAAGAAAACGCTGACCACCGCGCCATTGCGCACCACATGGGCAGAGGTCTTGGCCCCGTCCATCAGCCAGGTACCGCCCTTGCTGGCCAGCTGGTGGCGCCCATCCTCCAGCACGACCTCATAGTCATGCGGGCCCGTGACGCTGACCCGAGCGGCGCTCTGCTCGCCCTTCCAGGAAAACTGCGCCACGTGCTCTACCGGCGCCCAAAGAGCAAAGCCCGGCGCTATGCCCGGCACACCCTGATGCAGCCCCAGCGCGCCCAGCGCCGCCAGCGCCCGCGTGCGGGTGCAAGGCACAGGTTCGGCCGACAGCATTTCGACATCGCGGTCGATCAGCCCGGTATCCACGTCGCCCGCGGCAAAGCCCCGATGCGCCGCCAGCTTGCGCAGAAACGCCAGGTTGGTGACCAAACCCGCCACCTGGGTCTCGGCCAGCGCCCGCTCCATGCGCACCAGCGCCTCGGCGCGGGTGGCGCCATGGGTGATCAGCTTGGCGATCATCGGGTCGTAATGCGGGCTGATGGTATCGCCCGCACGCACGCCGCTATCGACGCGCGCGCCGGGCGCAAAGGCCAGATGGGTCAGCGTGCCGGTGGCCGGCAGGAACCCTTTCGGCACGTCCTCGGCATATAGCCGCGCCTCGAAAGCGTGGCCCTTCAAGGGGATCTCCGCCTGCGTCATGGGCAGCGGCTCGCCACTGGCCACGCGCAGCTGCCACTCCACCAGATCGACACCGGTCACCGCCTCGGTGACGGGGTGCTCGACCTGCAGCCTGGTGTTCATCTCCATGAACCAGAACCCGTCCGGCCGCAGCCCCGTGGAACCATCGACGATGAACTCCACCGTGCCCGCGCCCTCATAGCCGATGGCCTCTGCCGCACGCACGCCCGCCTGCCCCATGGCCGCGCGTATCTCGGCGGTCATGCCCGGCGCCGGCGCCTCTTCGATGACCTTCTGGTGCCGGCGCTGCAGCGAGCAGTCGCGTTCATACAAGTGCACCGCGTGCGTGCCATCGCCAAAGACCTGCACCTCGATATGACGCGGCTCCTCAACATATTTCTCGATCAGCACCGCGTCATTGCCAAAGGCGCCGAGCGCCTCGGCCCTGGCTGCCTCCAGCGCATTCATGAACTCCCCGGGCACGTCCACCCGGCGCATCCCCTTGCCGCCACCGCCGGCGACCGCCTTGATCAGCACCGGATAGCCCACCGCCGCCGCCTCGACCTTCAGATGCCCCGGTTCCTGATCTTCGCCATGATAGCCCGGAACCACAGGCACGCCCGCCGCCGCCATCAGCTTCTTGGCGGCATCCTTCAGCCCCATGGCCCGGATCGCGCCGGCCGATGGCCCGATAAAGACCAGCCCCGCCGCCTCGACCGCCTCGACGAATTCGGGGTTTTCGGAAAGAAACCCGTATCCCGGATGGATCGCCTGAGCCCCAGTGGCCCGGGCCGCGTCGATGATGGCGTCGCCGCGCAAATAGCTCTGCGCCGGGGCCGGCGGACCTATGCGCACCGCCTCGTCGGCCATCGCCACATGCTTGGCGCCCGCATCCGCGTCGGAATAGACCGCCACCGTGCCCACCCCCATGGCCCGCGCCGTCTGCATCACCCGGCAGGCAATCTCGCCCCGGTTAGCAATCAGTATCTTCTTGAACATCCCGAACCCGCCTTCAATCCTGCAACGCGCCACGCGCGCCGCCCAAATCCACCACGCCACCCACCAGCCCCCACGCCAAAGCGCATGGCATCACATCCGGAACACGCCAAAGCGTGTCTCTTCGATGGGCGCATTCAGCGCCGCCCGCAGGCTCAGCGCCAGCACTTCGCGGCTTTTGCGCGGGTCGACTATGCCGTCATCCCAAAGCCGGGCCGAGGCGTACAAGGGATGCGACTGCTCCTCGAACATCTCCAGCGTCGGGCGCTTGAACTCGGCCTCCTGCTCGGCCGACCAGGTGCCGCCCGCCCGCTCTATCGCGTCGCGCTTGACGGTGGCCAGAACCCCGGCCGCCTGCGCCCCGCCCATCACCGAGATGCGGCTGTTGGGCCAGGTCCACAGGAACCGCGGCTGATAGGCCCGCCCCGACATGCCGTAATTGCCGGCCCCGAAAGAGCCGCCCAGCAGCATGGTGATCTTGGGCACATTGGTCGAGGCCACCGCGGTCACCATCTTGGCGCCGTGCCGGGCGATGCCCTCGTTTTCGTATTTGCGGCCAACCATGAACCCGGTGACATTCTGCAAAAAAACCAGCGGGATACGGCGCTGACTGCAAAGCTCGATGAAATGCGTGCCCTTCTGCGCGGCCTCTGAAAGCAGCACGCCATTGTTGGCCACGAAACCCACCGGACAGCCCATCACATGGGCAAAACCCGTCACCAGCGTCTCGCCGAAACGCGGCTTGAACTCGTCAAAGCGCGAGCCGTCCACCAGCCGCGCGATCACCTCGCGGATGTCATAGGGCGTCGACAGCGACGGCGGCACCACGCCCAGCAGTTCCTCGGGATCAAAGGCAGGGTCCTCGGGCGATTGCCAGTGTTGCGCGGGACCCACCCCGCCGCCCGGCCCGGCCAGCGAACCCACCGCCCGGCGCACCAGCGCCAGCGCATGGGCATCGTCCTCGGCCAGATAATCGGCCACTCCGGAAAGCCGGGTGTGCACGTCACCGCCGCCCAGATCCTCGGCGCTGACCACCTCGCCCGTCGCCGCCTTGACCAGCGGCGGCCCGGCCAGAAAGATCGTGCCCTGTTGGCGCACGATGATCGACACGTCCGACATGGCCGGCACATAGGCGCCGCCGGCGGTGCAAGAGCCCATTACGGCGGCAATCTGCGGGATGCCCTTAGCGCTCATCCGGGCCTGATTGTAGAAGATGCGCCCGAAATGGTCGCGGTCGGGAAACACCTCGTCCTGATTGGGCAGGTTAGCGCCGCCGCTATCGACCAGATAGATGCAGGCCAGTCGGCATTCCTCGGCTATCTCCTGGGCGCGCAGGTGCTTTTTCACCGTCATCGGGAAATAGGTGCCGCCCTTCACCGTGGCGTCGTTGCACACGATCATCACGTCGCGCCCCATGACCCGGCCGATGCCCGCGATCACCCCCGCCGATGGCGCCGCCCCGCCATAAAGCCCGTGCGCCGCCACCGCGCCGATCTCCAGAAACGGCGTGCCCGGATCCAGCAGCCCCGCCACCCGGTCGCGCGGCAGCATTTTGCCGCGGTCCAGATGCCGGGCCCTGCTTTTGGCGCCGCCACCTTGCGCCGCCAGCGCCGCCGCCTGGGATATCTCGGCCAGTGCCGCCAGATGCCCGGCCCGGTTGGCCTCTGCCGCCTCTGATCCGGCGATGAAATTCGACTTGAGTTTCAAACGGATACTCCCCGGGTTCCGGCAGGCGGGCTTCAGCCCTCGGCCATCATGGATTCAAGATAGATCGCCTGCTCGCCGGTCAACCGCATCAGGCAGCCCACCGTCGCCGGCCCGCCGCCAGTGCCGCCGCCCCATTGCGACCGCTCATAGTCACAGGTGGCATCGCGAAAGGCGATCCAGGCGCGCTGCATGTCTCGCAGGGCATCCGCCTTGCTGACCACGCCGGGGCTGCCGGACCATTCGGCATCGTCGCGCCGCTCTTTGTCGCGAAGAACCCGGTAGCCGGCGTTCAGCCGTTCGTCCCAGTAATCCAGTTCACGGTCGAGGCATTCGCTCATCCCGATGGTGCTGCCGCCCATCGGCGTCGCCTCCATGCAGGCCCCCGCCGAGGTGCCGATACAGGCCTCCATCTCGGCATAGACCCAATCGGCACGGTCAAGGCACGACAGAGTGCCCGACATGCCAAAGGAAATGTCCTGCGCCGCCGCAGGCCCCGCCAGCAGCGCTGCCGCAAGAGTTTGCTTCAAAAGGGTTTTCATAGGCTCTTCCTCCTCAGTTATCGCCACTCTTGTCAAAACCGACGTTGGATCATCCCATCGCCGCCATCAGTTCCCGCCCGCACAGCATGCGGCGGATCTCGGATGTACCGGCCCCGATCTCCATCAGCTTGGCGTCGCGGAAGATGCGGCTCACCGGCGTTTCGTTCATGAAACCCATGCCGCCCATCGCCTGCACCGCCTGATGCGCCACCTCCATCGCCGCTTCGCTGGCATATAGCACACAAGCCGCCGCGTCGGCGCGGGTCACCTGGCCCCGGTCGCAGGCCTTGGCGACCTCGTAGACATAGGCGCGGGCCGAGTTCATCCTGGTATACATGTCGGCGATCTTGCCCTGCATCAGCTGGAAAGAGCCGATCGGCTTGCCGAACTGCTTGCGGTCGCGCAGATAGGGCATCACCTCATCCATGCAGGCCGCCATGATGCCGGTACCGATACCGCTCAGCACCACACGTTCATAGTCGAGCCCGCTCATCAGCACCGCCACGCCGCGGCCCTCTTCGCCCAGCACATTGTCGAACGGCACCTCGACATCCTCGAATATCAACTCGGCAGTGTTCGAGCCGCGCATGCCCAGCTTGTCGAAATGCTGGCCGGTGGAAAACCCTTTCATGTCTTTTTCGATCAGGAACGCCGTCATGCCCTTGCTGCCGGCATCGGGATCGGTCTTGGCATAGACCACCAGAGTGTCGGCATCCGGCCCGTTGGTGATCCAGAACTTGGTGCCGTTCAGCCGGTAGTGATCGTTGCGCTTTTCAGCCCGCAGCTTCATCGAGACCACGTCCGATCCCGCCCCGGCCTCTGACATGGCCAGCGCCCCCACATGCTGACCAGAGACCAGCCCCGGCAGGTATTTCGCCTTTTGTTCGGCGTTGCCATTGAGCTTTATCTGGTTGACGCAGAGGTTGGAATGCGCGCCGTAGCTGAGGCTGACCGAGGCGCTGGCCCGCGCCACCTCTTCCACCGCGACCACATGCGCCAGATAGCCCATATCCGCGCCGCCATATTGCTCTGGCACGGTGATGCCCAGCATCCCCAGCCCGCCCATCTCCTGCCACAGCTCGGCGGGAAACTCGTTGCTGGCGTCGATATCCGCCGCCATCGGCTTCAGCCGCTCCTGCGCCCAGCGATGCACCATGTCGCGCAGCGCTGCGATATCCTCGCCCAGATCGAATTTCATGGATGCGGTGAACATGGCCAGCCCCGGATGCAAATGAACACTTGTTCAGTTATAGCGCCGGGCGCGCCCGCGAGTCAAAAAGAGATTTCTCCCGGCACTCCCCATTTGGCGTGTCTTCATGAAGGTTACTGGTGGTGAAGCTTGTCGCCTGTGATTTTTATTGGTTTCGGCGTTTTTCGGTGTCCTTAAGCGGCGCGGCTTTCTGCGCGGTATCGCGACAGGATGAGGATTTCGAGGAACCGTTCCACAAATTTACGACCAAAACGCCTGAACCACTTT
>JAAELR010000383.1 GCA_024226455.1 Paracoccaceae bacterium | reverse complement strand
CCACCTTAGAGCATGCTGCATGCAACCTGCTGAGAACAGCCCCTGGCAAAAAGAGTTTGCCGATGAAACGCCATTCAGCCGCCTGGGATGACGGCTATCTCGAAAGGGTTATCATGCCGTAACGTTCAGTCGATTGCCCTGCCCTGGGCGGCGGGGCGAAAAGCGCCCAGAAGGGCGCCATGAGCCCCTGTTCCCGGGCCCCGGCACGCGTTATCCCTGCCGCATGATACGTGTGATCTATCTGGTGCTCGGCTGGCTGTCAGTCGGTCTGGGCGTGCTCGGCATCCTGTTGCCCGTGCTGCCGACGACACCGTTCATGATCCTGGCGGCCTTTCTTTTCTCCCGCGGTTCGCCGCGGACCCGGGCCTGGCTGATCGAACACGCCCATTTCGGGCCGCATATCCGCAACTGGGAAGCCACGGGCGCCATCGCGCCGCGCGCCAAGCGGGCGGCGGTGGCGGCGATGGCAATGGTGCTGCTGGTGTCGCTGATCTTTGGCTTTGGCTGGTGGATCCTGTCGATCCAGGCGCTCTGCATGGGCGCGGCGGCGGTCTTTATCCTGACTAGGCCGGACCCCTGAATCGGCATGCCGACAACACAATACTGGTAGCGGTAACACGTTAAAGATCTAAGGGTTACCTATATATCCCGTAACATCGGCAAAAGGCCGGGCAGTCATGCTGTGGCGTGCTGGCGGATGAGGTCGGGCAGAGGCGGGATGTCAGCGGCGCCTGGGTGCGACAGTCGGTTGCCGAGATAGTCCCAAAAGCTGACACCCAGCTTGGCGCATG
>JAAELR010000382.1 GCA_024226455.1 Paracoccaceae bacterium | reverse complement strand
CGGAGTGCGTAGTCGAGTTCGAGGGCGCACGTGGAAAGTTCACCCTGCGCCTGGCCGGTCACAATCCGGCGGATGTCGTGGCCTTGGCCGAAGCGCTATCAAGGCCCGGGCCATGATCCAGATCACCCCCCAGATGCGGATCCTGGTGGCGGTGGATCCGGCGGATTTTCGCAAGGGGATTGATGGACTGGCGCGGCTATGTCGCCAAGCGTTGCAAAGCGATCCATTCTCCGGTGCACTCTTCATTTTCCGCAACCGTAGCGCCAAGGCAATAAAGATCTTGGCCTACGACGGTCAAGGATTCTGGCTCTGCCAGAAAAGGCTTTCGACGGGGCGGTTTCGCTTCTGGCCGGGTGGTGCCGAGGCGGTGAAGGGACTTCAGGCCCACGAGCTGCAGGTGCTGCTGAGCGCCGGCAACCCGGAGGGAACACAGGCGCCGCCACCGTGGCGGCGGGTGAGTCCGCAAGGCTGAACGGGGGCGGAGAACAACAGCACCGGGCACTTACGTTCCACAACCGGACCCGGTATTCTACCGGTCATGGAAGTGAAGTTACGCTACCGGGGCCGGGAGATCCGCGCGCAAGACGTGGCCTTCATCAACGCCCTGATTGACGAACACCCCGAGGCCAGCCGCCGAGCGCTGTCGAAGAAACTCTGCGAACGCTGGGATTGGCGACAACCCAACGGCCAGCTCAAAGACATGGTGTGCCGCTCCCTGATGCTGGAGCTGCACCGCGCCGGCCACATCGAGCTGCCACCGGTGCGCTGCCGGGTACCGAACAACGTGGTCCGGCGCTCTCGTCCAGCGGCCATGGCCGTAGATCCCCGGCCGCTACGTACCCGGCTCGCCGAGCTCAAACCCCTCGATATCCGACAGGTCCGCGGAACTTCTGAAGAGAAACGCTTTAAC
This sequence comes from Paracoccaceae bacterium, assembly GCA_024226455.1. GTDB lineage: Bacteria > Pseudomonadota > Alphaproteobacteria > Rhodobacterales > Rhodobacteraceae > JAAELR01. The sequence continues at coordinate 495 of JAAELR010000382.1, read as the reverse complement.
GCCCTGCTCGAGGCCCACCACTACCTCGGTTACACCCAGCCGGTAGGCGAGCACCTGAAATACCTGGTCTATACACAAGACAGGCCCATTGCCAGTTTCGCCTGGTCCTCGGCACCGCGCCACCTGGGACCGCGGGACCGTTTCATCGGCTGGTCGGGGAAGGCCCGCCGGCAAAACATCCGCTTGCTTGCCTACAATACCCGGTTTCTCGTTCTGCCCTGGGTCGAGGTCCCGCATCTTGCCTCGCACCTGCTAGGCAGGATGGCCAGGCGGCTTTGCGGGGACTGGGAGCGGTTCTACGGCCACCCGGTTTACTACCTGGAGAGCTTCGTTGACCCGGGACGTTATCGGGGCACCTGTTACCGGGCGGCCAACTGGGTCTTTCTGGGGCTCACCACCGGCCGTGGCAAGGATGACCGGAACAACCGGCCCAACCGCCCGCGCAAGGAGGTCCTGGGACTCCCCCTTACCCGGCATTTTCGCCGGCTGCTCTCG
>JAAELR010000381.1 GCA_024226455.1 Paracoccaceae bacterium | reverse complement strand
GTACTGCAACGGCTGAAGGAGGTTCCCGAGACCGGCCATGGATTCGTTGTCGGGGGACGTTCCCGGCAGATCCGGCTCGAAGTCCTGCCGGAACGCCTGGCGGGTTTCGGCATCAGCCTGGATCAGGTGGCGGAAACCATCCGCACCGCCAACATCAGACAGGGCACCGGCACCCTGGAGACCATGAATACCGTGTTCAAGGTCTCCGCCGGGGACTTTCTGAACAACGCCGATGAGGTCGCGCGGCTGGTGATCGGTATCTCTCAAGGCGCACCGATCTATGTGCGCGACGTAGCCGAAGTCATCGACGGGCCGGAGGATACCAGCCAAATCGTCACCTATTTCACCGGCCCCGCCCACGACCGGACCACGCCGGAGGCCAAGGGCGCCGCCGCCGTGACCATCGCCGTGGCCAAGAAGCACGGTTCCAATGGCGTAACCGTGGCGGCGGACCTGCTGCGTAAAGTCGAAACGTTGCAGGGGAACCTGATCCCCGCAGGCGTCAACGTCAGCGTAACCCGTAATTACGGTAAGACCGCCGACGATAAGGTCAATGAACTGCTGGCTGCCCTCCTGGATGCGGCGATCTTTGTCAGCATCCTGTGTCTGATCACCATCGGCACCCGCGCCGCGACGGTGGTGATCGTGGTGATCCCGGTGGTGATCCTGATCACCATCTGGTCGGCCGGAGTGCTGGGATATACCATTAACCGCGTCAGCCTGTTTGCCCTGGTATTCTCCATCGGCATCCTCGTCGATGACGCCACGGTTGTGGTGGAAAACATCTTCCGCCGCTGGCTGCATGAGGATGACACCAGCATTGCGACCGCCGTGGATGCGGTCAGAGAGGTGGGAAATCCCACCATTATCGCCACCCTTACCATCCTCTCCGCCCTGCTGCCCATGGGCTTCGTCAGCGGTATGATGGGACCCTACATGTTCCCGATTCCCCTGTTAGGTTCCACCGCCATGGTCTTCTCCCTGTTCGCCGCCTTCGTCTTTACCCCCTGGTTCTCCCTGCGGCTGCGGCCCCGGATGGCGGCGCTGAAAAAGGCCGAGGCGCGGGAGCGGAAGACCCAGGATATCATCGGCCATATCTACCGGCCCCTGATCGTGCCTTTGATCAAGCATCGGATCCTGGCCTGGACCTTCCTCATCACCATAGTCGGGCTGTTCTTCCTCACCTGCGGGATGTTCTATACCCGGGACGTCACCATGAAGACCCTGCCCTTTGACGACAAACCGGAGTTCAACGTGGTCGTCAACATGCCCGAGGGAACCGCCCTGCCGATCACCGCCAACCTGACCCTGCGCCTGGCGGAGGCGTTGCAGCAGGTACCGGAGGTCACCGCCCTCCAGAGCTATGTGGGAACCGCATCGCCATTCAATTTCAACGGCATGGTGCGCCACTACTACCTGCGCCAGGATCCATGGTACGCGGATATCCAGGTGATGCTGCTGGACAAGAACGTGCGCAAGGATCTGGACATGCGCAGCAGCCACGACATCGCCACCGACGTGCGCACTCTTCTGACCCCCCTGGCGAAAGCGGCCGGGGCGCGGATTGCGGTGGTGGAGATGCCCCCCGGTCCCCCGGTATTGCAGACCATTGTGGCCGAAGTCTACGGCCCGGATGCCGCCACCCGGCGCCAGGTGGCCAGGGAGCTGGAAGAGCACTTCATAGCGGTCCCCAACCTGGTTGATGTGGACAACTATATGGCGGAACGCCACGATATCTGGCACTACCAGGTGGACAGGGAGAAGGCGATCCGGCGCGGCATCTCCGTGGAGACCATCACCCGCAACATCGCCATGGCCATGGGTGGTTACCAGCTAGGCGACGTCAAGCGCGGCACGGTGCTGGAACCTACCTATCTGGTGATCCAGCTGCCCCTCCACAGCCGTTCCGAGATCAGTCGCATGGGGGAGCTGC
>JAAELR010000380.1 GCA_024226455.1 Paracoccaceae bacterium | reverse complement strand
CAGCGCCTGCGGCAGGGTCGCGATACCGCCTGGCCAGGAAAACAGCTGCCGACCCGGCTCGCTGCCGCGGCTGGCGGCGATCACTGCGCGCAAGATCGAACCGAAGCGGCGTTCCATCTCGACCAGCTTGGGAAACGCACCAGAGACCGAAAGCTGCCGCGCATCCCCCATGAAGATGCCGGCAGAGAGAGGTTCCATCACTTTGTCAGCAAACTCACGCCCGAACCGGCGACTGACAAATGCATGCACAGTTTCCTCGCCGGCGTCCGTCCGGCGCGGGCGGAACACCTCTGTCAGGAACCGCAGCCGTGCCAGCGGCGACAGGTAGGGAGACAGCAAAAAGCCAAGTCTATGGGTCGAAATGCCGTAGAGCCTGCCTTGGTCGCGCAAATAGCGTTTCTGTACACCCGGCCCCATATCGACCGTGGAGCCGCCAATACCCAGCCGCGAGATGTTGTCCATGACATTCGGAAAGGCGGCGTTCAGGGTGCTTGGCCCGTGCTCCATCAAAAAGCCGTCGAACCGTTCGGATATGGCGTTTCCGCCGACACCGACCTGGCGTTCCAGCACGGTAACGTCACAGCCGCACTCAGCCAGGGCGGCGGCAGTGGCCAGCCCCGAGAT
>JAAELR010000379.1 GCA_024226455.1 Paracoccaceae bacterium | reverse complement strand
TGGAATCTGCGTCAAGGTGTGTCCCCACCGCGTCCTGGCCATGGCAGGCAGGAAGGCGGTGCTCGACGCCGAAGGGCGCTGCATCGAATGCGCCGCGTGCCAGCTCAACTGCCGCGAGGACGCGATCGTGGTTACCAAGGGAACCGGCTGTCTGGTGGCCATCATCCGCGAGGACATCCTCAAGCTGCGGAGTCCCGTGGCCGGCGGGTGCGGTTGACGGCACGACCGTGACGTCCGGGATCGGTCAGCGCACGCTCTTTCCGGTACCCGCCCCTGACGATATCCCTACCAGATCAGCTGTGCGCCAATCGTCGCCAAGTCCGGGTGCAGCGGCCCTGCGCCGATCCGAGAGCAAGGTTTCCGTCGTTGGTGTGTTTCATTCCAGGTGAGGCGCTGCCCCCTGGCATCGAACCCCTCCGCCCGCCCTTCCGTCATGGAGGACGGAGGTAGGCGAATCGCCATCGCACGGGGCCGATCCCGGATCCGAAACGGCACATCCACAGGAGCTTCATCATGGCACGAGCACCAATCCATCTCCCGCGGTCGCACCGGGCGGCCTGGCGGATTCTCCAGACGGCGGTGTGGGCGATAGGCCTGGCGATTCTCGCGGCGCTTCTCTGGCAGCCTGGCCTCGGCATCCACGCTTTCTGGAACGTGCTGATTCCGGTAGCGCCGGCGCTACTGGTTCTGACGCCGGGATTGTGGCGCAACATTTGTCCGCTCGGCTCGACCGCTCTCGCTCCCCGTCACCTGGGAATGTCGGCCCGCAGGAAGCTGTCGCCGGCGGGACAGGCGCGGCTGCGGTTGCTCGGGGTGGTGCTGCTTCTGAGCATCGTACCGCTGCGCCACGTGGCAATGGATACTTCGGGGCCGGCCACCGCGGGCGCCATCATCGGCCTGGCGCTGCTCGCCGTCGCGATGGGGACGCGGTTCGAGT
>JAAELR010000378.1 GCA_024226455.1 Paracoccaceae bacterium | reverse complement strand
GGCCGGGATGACGGCGCTGACGTGGCTGGGGCTGGACAACACGGGCGTCAGCGACCTGACGCCGCTGGCCGGGATGACGGCGCTGACGACGCTGTGGCTGAGCGACACGGGGGTCAGCGACCTGACGCCGCTGGCCGGGATGACGGCGCTTACGTCGCTGTGGCTGGAGCGAACCCCGGTTCAGGACATCTCTGTCCTGACCGGGCTGACCAATATCGCCGATCTGCGGCTGGACGGCACGGCAATTGCCGATCTGCGCCCGGTGCGGGCGTTGCGCAAACTGGCACAGGCGCCCGATGCCCCGGGCCTGACCTTCAAGGATTGCGCGGCGGCAAGGCGCGACGAGCGGATCGCCGGGATCGCCGAGATTGAAGATGACGCCGAGCGGGCGCAGACGTTGTTCGACTATCTGGAACACTGGCAGCCGCCGGAGGAGGAGCCGGGGCCGGACGATCTGTTTCCCGTGGAAGAGCTGGACGGGTTACTGGAGGTCTCTGCCTCGACCCCCTCGGAGGCAGAGCGCGAGGAGCGGCTGAAGCGCGAACTGCACCGGCGCCTGCGGCAGAAGGCGCGGGCGCTGGCGGATGCGGCGGGAAACCGGTTTGCTCGTCTGGCCACAAGGGCTCGGGCGCTGGAGCGCGAGGTGGCGCCGGAGTTCGAAGAGCTTGACATGCTGGGCGTGCATCTGGCGGTCGAGGACCTGCACGAGCTGGCAAAGCTGGGCCGCGAGGAGGAGGGTGGCGAGGCGTTTCCCGAAGAGGTGACGGTGCCGCTGGGCGATGTGCTGCGGCAGGGGCCGGGGCTGGTGATGGACAATGACGACGTTGCCCTGCTGATGGACCGGGCGCGGCGTTATGCCGGGGCCCCTGCACCCGAGGCCGACAAGGCAGCACAGGACGCGATGAGCGGGGCGGTGGCCAAGGACACCCGCACCATGGGCGAGCGGCTGCGGGCGCGGCAAGAGCAAGTGCTGCAGAGCGGCACGCCCGAGGCGGCGGTGACGCAGAAGGGGACGAACCGCAGCGTGCTGTGGCGGTTCGCGGTGAAGGCGGCGCTTTGGACCGCTGGAACGGGGACATCCATTGTTGCCGGGATCGTCGTGAACAATCTGTGGGGCGAGGCGCTGACGCAGTTCGTGGCGACGAACTGGCAGCTTTTGTGGGCCACGGCGCAGACCTATGGAACAGCGTTCGCCGAATGGTTCCTGACCGCGATGGCCGACATGCGCGAATTCTCGCCGCTGGCCGAAGAGGCGCGGCGGAACTGGAAGAAACGGAAGTGACTGTCGCCGAGGGGCGGAGAGCGTTTGCGGGACGCCACTCCCCCCTTGCAACCTTGCGGGCGGTACGCCATCTAGCGGGCAACCTGTGAAAATGGAGGCTCTGATGCTGGAGCTTGGACAAACTGCCGCCCCTGCGGCCGATCTGATCAAGGAAGTGGGCGAGGCCACGTTCATGGCCGATGTGGTGGAGGCCTCTAAAGAGACCCCCGTCATCGTCGATTTCTGGGCCCCGTGGTGCGCCCCGTGCAAGACGCTGGGCCCGGCGCTGGAGGCAGAGGTGAGCGCGGCGGGCGGCAAGGTTCGCATGGTCAAGGTCAATGTAGATGAGAACCAGTCCATAGCCGGGCAGTTGCGGGTGCAGTCGATCCCGATGGTGTTTGCCTTTTGGCAGGGCCAGCCGGTGGACGGGTTTCAGGGCGCGGTTGCCGGGTCCGAGATAAAGGCCTTTGTCGGGCGGGTCGCGGCGCTGGCCGGTGACGGCGGGCTGGCAGAGGCGATAGAGGCCGCCGAGGCGATGCTGGCCGAGGGCGCGGCGGTGGATGCGGCCCAGACCTTTGCGGCGATCCTGGGCGAAGAGCCTGCTAATGCGGCCGCCTATGGCGGGCTGGTGCGGGCCCATGTGGCGACGGGCGATCTGGACCAGGCCGAGGCGGTGCTGAACGGCGCCCCGGTCGAGATCTCCACTACGCCAGAGCTGGAGGCGGCGCACGCCCAGATAGAGCTGGCGCGGCAGGCCGCCGATGCGGGCCCGGTAGGAGAGCTGCGCGCCGCGGTAGAGGCTGACGGTAATGACCACCAGGCCCGATTCGACCTGGCCCTGGCGCTGCATGCCGGTGGCGAGGTGCAGGGCGCGGTCGACGAGCTGCTGGAGCTGTTCCGCCGCGACAGAGAATGGAACGAGGGTGCCGCCAAGGCCCAGCTATTCACCGTTTTCGACGCGCTGAAGCCGCAGGATCCGATTGTGCTGAACGGGCGCAGAAAACTGTCGTCGATGATATTTGCCTGAGGCGGCGACTGGGCTAGTCTAGGGTCATGTTCTCGGCTGCCGATCTGCCCGACACGATTCCCTTGTTTCCCCTGCCCGGGGCGCTGCTGCTGCCGCGCGCCCGCCTGCCGCTGCAGATATTCGAGCCGCGTTATCTGGCGATGCTCGACGATGTGCTGAAGAGCTCGCACCGGCTGATCGGGATGATCCAGCCCTACGAGACGCCCGGCGGCGATGGCGAGAGGCTGCACCGGATCGGCTGTGCCGGGCGGCTGACGGGTTTTTCCGAGACCGGGGACGGGCGTTACAGGACCACGCTCACCGGTATCTCTCGGTTTCGGCTGCTCGCGGAACAGGAGGGGTTCACGCCCTACCGGCGGGGTAGCGTTTCGTGGGACGGGTATTCGCGCGATCTGGGGCCGGTGGAAAAGGATGCCGGGCTGGACCGCGAGGCCTTTCTGGACCTGCTGGCGCGGTTCTTCGAGGACCGGTCGCTGAAGACCGACTGGGAATCGCTGCGCGGCGCCGCGGACGAGCTGCTGGTGAACTCGCTTTCGATGCTGTGCCCGTTCGAGCCCGAGGACAAGCAGGCGCTGCTGGAGGCCCCGGCGCTGGCGGAACGGCACGACACGCTGGTCGCGCTGATCAGGTTCGCGCTGCATGGCGGGTCGGCGGAGGAGACCATGCAATGAGCGAGCCGCAGCAGTTTGACCGCAAGATGCTGGAGGCACTGGTCTGCCCGCAGACCCACGCGGTGCTGAGCTATGACGCCGAGCGACACGAGCTGGTGTCGCGGGCCGCCCATCTGGCCTATCCGATCCGCAACGGCATCCCGGTGATGCTGATCGACGAGGCCCGACCGCTGGACTGACCCCCGGGTCGGCGTTGGGTGTTGCGCTGGTTTGAGCCCAGTGTGAGCTTCCAAAACAATGCAATGGTCTATAAACAGCCCAGCAATTCGTAATTACTCACCCCCCTTGCGCGCGCCCTTGTGGTCGCTCGAGATCTCTGAATCTATGGGGCCATGGATCGAGACACCCTTAAGAAGTTGAGCAAGGACGAGCTTGTTGAGGCTTACCTGGAACTACAGTCCAAAAT
>JAAELR010000377.1 GCA_024226455.1 Paracoccaceae bacterium | reverse complement strand
GTTGGTCCTGCACAAGCTGGGCGCAAGCACGACAAGCGGATTTATGATGAAGCTCGTGTGGATAAGCCCCCCGGTGTGCTTGTGCTTGGCGATCGCGGTTATCTGGGAACGCCGCTTGAAGTCCCGCTCAAAGCTTCAAAGAACCACCCCCTTTCAGCCGTGCGATCCGGGATCGTGATATTCGTGATCCCATTCATATTCGCGATCTACCCAGAGATCCTGTTGATCGAGGCCGCGGTCATCGACCCGGCCCCGGCGTCCGCCGGAACGGTCCAGTACCTGCCCGGCTATGACGGACGCGTCCACTGGCCGGCCCTTGCACTTTTGTTGCTCCGGCTGGTGCTGGCACTTTTCTGCTGTCCAGCGCGCTTGCCGGGTATGACACGACAAAGCTGAACTGGATCGGAGTGACCGCAAGGCTTGGCCTGGCGATTCTGCCGATCGCCAAGGCCGAATGGATCCACCTGCTGGCTTTGGCGGCGGCGCTCGGGTTGTTGGCGCTCTCGTTCGCAGACTGGTCGGCGCAGGACACGGCAAAACCGGCCTGAGCGCCGGGCCACCCCGTCGCCGGTCAGCCCTGCCAGTCCATCACTACCTTCCCAGCCTCGCCGGATAGCATGGCGGCAAAGCCGGCCTCGAAGTGGTCGATATGCAAGCGGTGGGTGATCAGGTCGGTCAGGTCCAGCCCCGACTGTACCAGAGCGATCATCTTGTACCAGGTCTCGTACATCTCGCGCCCGTAAATGCCCTTGACGGTCAGCATCTTGAAGATGATCTCGTTCCAGTCGACGGCAAACTCGGTGGGGGCAATTCCCAGCAGCGCAATCTTGCCGCCATTGTTCATGCGGGCGATCATCTGGCGCATGGCGGCAGCGGCGCCGGACATCTCAAGCCCGACATCGAAGCCTTCGGTCATGCCGATCTCGTCCATCACGTCGCGCAGGGCCTCGTCCGCGACATCGACCACTTGCTGCACGCCCAGGCGGCGCGCCAGGCCCAGCCGGTAGGGCGCGATATCGGTGATCACCACCTTGCGCGCGCCCACCTTCTGCGCCACCAACGCACCCATGATGCCGATCGGCCCGGCGCCGGTGACCAGCACGTCCTCGCCCACCAGATCGAAGCAGAGCGCCGTGTGAACGGCGTTGCCGAACGGGTCGAAAATAGCGGCAATCTCGTCGGTTATATCGTCGGGTATTGGCACCACGTTGCTTTCCGGAATCGACAGATACTCGGCAAAGGCCCCGGGCCGGTTGACGCCCACACCGGCGGTGTTGCGACACAGGTGCCCGCGCCCCGCCCGGCAGTTGCGGCAGGCACCGCAGACGATGTGCCCCTCTCCCGAAACCCTCTGCCCGATGCGGCATTTGCTGGCGGCGGCACCGGTATCGACGATCTCACCGCAGAACTCGTGCCCCACCACCATCGGCACCGGCACGGTCCTGGCCGACCACTCGTCCCATTTCCAGATATGCACGTCGGTACCGCAGATCGCCGATTTCTTCACCTTGATCAGCACGTCGCGCGGGCCCGGTTCCGGCACCGGCACCTGTTCCATCCACAGCCCCGGCTCGGTGCGCGACTTGACCAGCGCCTTCATCTCGTTGCTCATCCGACGATCTCCATCTCGCGGCCCACCGCGATGAACGTGTCGATGGCGCGGTCCAGCACCTCGACGGTATGCGCCGCCGACATCTGGGTCCGAATGCGGTCCTGCCCCCTCGGCACCACCGGAAAGCTGAACGGCGCCACGAAAACCCCGCGCGCGCCCAGTCGGGCGGCCATATCCTGGGCCATCTTCGGGTCGCGCAGCATCACCGGAATGATCGGATGCTCGCCGGGCAACAGGTCGAACCCGGCCCCGCCCATGCGGGCGCGGAAATGCGCCGCGTTGGCAAACAGGCGGTCGCGGCGGGTGGTGTCGGCCTCCAGCAGGTCCAGTACTTTCAGCGATGTGGCAGCGATGACCGGCGCCAGCGTGTTAGAAAAGAGATAAGGCCGCGAGCGCTGGCGCAGCCAGTCGACCACCTCGCGCCGCCCGCAGGTATAGCCCCCCGAGGCGCCGCCCAGCGCCTTGCCCAGCGTGCCGGTGATGATGTCGACCCGGTCCATGACACCGCAATGCTCAGGCGTGCCGCGTCCGGTTGCACCCATGAACCCTACCGCGTGACTGTCATCGACCATCACCATGGCGCCGTATTTCCCGGCAAGGTCGCAAACCTCGGATAACCGGGCGATATAGCCATCCATTGAAAACACGCCATCGGTGACGATCAGCCTGAACCGGCAACCGGCGGCCTCTTTCAGGCATCGCTCCAGTTCGATCATGTCCGAATTGGCGTAGCGCAGGCGTTTGGCCTTGCACAGCCGCACCCCGTCAATGATCGAGGCGTGGTTCAGGGCATCCGAGATTATCGCGTCGTCAGGGCCGAGGATGGTCTCGAACAACCCCGTATTGGCGTCGAAACAACTGGAATAGAGAATGGTGTCCTCCATCTCCAGAAAACCCGAAAGCCGTGCCTCCAGATCCTTGTGCCCTTCCTGAGTGCCGCAGATGAAGCGCACCGACGACATGCCATAGCCATATCGATCAAGCGCCGCATGGGCGGCATCGATCAGCGCCGGTTCCGCCGAAAGCCCCAGGTAATTGTTGGCGCAGAGGTTGATCACCTCGACCCCGGTCTCCAGCGGCACCGTGCCTCCCTGAATACCGGTGATCACACGTTCGCTTTTGTAGAGTCCAACGGCCCGCAGCCCGTCGAGTTCGCCTTGCAGATGGTCGAGAAAGCTCTGTGTCATACCAGGTCCACCAAGATTGTCAGGTAAGCCCGTGGCACGGCAATCGGCGCCACAACCATGCCTATTGCCCGGACCTCACCTTTCACCCATGCCTACCCGCCCGTGATTGGTCTGGGCAAGCCTGTTTTTGCCGGGACCGATGTCATGTAGTACCCCGCTGATTGGACGAGGGATGTCAAGACACATGTTGGCTAAAAATGCACGTTTCCGAGTTTTACGAACATTATGCCAGCCAATGACATGGTGTGTTTGCGGCCGTCGCTCTCCTCGGGCGAACGAGGTCCGATATGTTGGCCTCATAGTTTATAGCCGCAGAGGAGAACGACCATGGGATGTTATGTTGGACTGGATGTGTCCGTCAAAGAAACTTCGATTTGT
>JAAELR010000376.1 GCA_024226455.1 Paracoccaceae bacterium | reverse complement strand
GAATGTCGGCACCCGCACCGGCACCTGGATCTATCCCGGGCAAGGGTTGCTGGATTGGGTATCGCTGTCGAAAATTGGGTCGTGGTACCTGCTGATCTTCGTCAGTTTCACGACCGTGACGCTGGTCTATCGCGATACTCTGGTCACACCCGACAAACGCCGCACCCCGAAGGATGCGGCGACGTAGATCTGACCGCCGAGGGGCGGCCCGGCAGCTATGAGAAGTTGCCTGTTTCGAAGTAGTCGGCCTTGAACAGCGACCAGAAATCGTCGGCCAGCCCGTCCTCGAGATAGCGGTAGGGCAGCCAGCCATAACCCTCTTCGCCCCAGTCATCGCCCCACGAGTTGCGGATTTTCAGCGCCCCGGTCTCAGACCCGATCTTGCGCTTGTCGTCATAGCCGATGGCGACCACCGCATGGCCGCCCAGCTGCGCATCGTTGGGGCCGGGGAAGGCGAACTCGCCCTTGGCGTTGCCGTTGTTATAGACCGAGAAACCGAACATCGACGGGTATCCGGCAGAGATGAACAGTTTGACCCGCTTGACCAGATCGGAGCCAGAGACACCGTGACTGTCCAGCCGGTAATACTGGATCGCCTTGTAGCTTTGCGCGAAAGAGTAGCAAAACGCGCTCGGTTCCTCGTCGAATTTGCTGACATCATACTGCATGTAGCGTTCCGGCGGGCTGCCGAACAGGACCATTGCCTTCATCGTGGTGCGCAGCCAGGCTCCGGTGTCGCCCTGCCAGCCCAGCAGGTTGCGGGTGGTCTTGTAGAGAAACAGCCGCGAAGCATCTATATGCTTGCCATGGGCGCGGTTCTCGAAATACTCCAGCAATCCGATGCCGGCCTGTGCCGTGCACGATCCGAGATCCTCCTGATCCTCGACCGGCGAACACCAGTCGCTGAGGTCGGCCGATTTCGCCAGTTTCGGCGGGCGCCGTTTCAGCGTTTTCGAACCCTTGAGCAGTGTCCTGATGCTGTCGGTATCCGGAGAGTAGTCGCGGTGATCGGGCAGGTCCCGTTGCCAGCCCATTGCAAAACGTTGTGCCATTGTGGCCTCCTATTCCTAGAAAAAATCCAATTCTGCCCGGTCGGGCAATAGTCAAAAACGCCCGTAGAGGCGCTGCCAGTGTGCAAAAGTCACCCACAGGGCGTCAAGCCCGGTATACCATACCGGGTTTCATTGCGCTGAATTCCACCTATGGCGGGGGGGTTACAGGTGTCCGGCCCAGACCATATAGGCGATGAACAGCGCCGCGACGAACAACAGATTGGCCGCGTTCGCCGCCAGAAAGCCCAGGGCCCGGGCTCTGCGCCGCTCTGCCGGGTCGATGGCTTGCAGCCAGCGCTCGCAATGGCGGTAGGCGCGGTCCAGCGCCTGGGGGTCGGTCTGCATCATCAGCCGGGGATGACCCATCATCTGCTGAGCCTCGACGATCCGCCCTGCCTCGCGCTGCAGCCAGCGCGGCACCAGCCGTCCGGCGCGGCGCAGCTTGGCCTGCAGCCCCGTGCCCCGGCGCACCCCCAGCTTGTCCTCGATCAGCCCGGCCAGATGGTCGGCCCGGGCCGCAATGGTATCGCTCGTCATCTGTTTCTCCCCCCGGATTGGTCTCGCGATCCTACCGGCTGCGGTCGGGGCTGGCGAGTCCCGAAATCCCCGGTTATTGCAACCCCCATGCTGAATGTCATCGAAAACGGATCCGACAGGGAACGCCCGCCGCTGCTGATCGCCCACGGGCTATTCGGTTCGGCCCGCAACTGGGGTGTGATCGCCCGGCGGCTGTCGGCAGAGCGCACGGTGCTGACCGTCGATATGCGCAACCACGGCACCAGCCCCTGGGCCGAAAGCCACGGCTACGCCGATCTGGCCGCCGATCTGGCCGAGGTGATCGAGCACTATGGCGGGCGCGCGGATGTGGTGGGCCATTCCATGGGCGGCAAGGCGGCGATGGCGCTGACGCTGCTCTATCCGCGGCTGGTCGACCGGCTGGTGGTCGCCGATATCGCGCCGGTCGCCTATGACCACAGCCAGTCGCACCTGATCGAGGCGATGCGGGGCGTCGATCTCGGCCCGCTCGACAAACGCTCTGACGCCGACGCCATGCTGCGCGCCCATATCGGCGAGCCCGGCGTGCGCGCCTTCCTGCTGCAATCGCTCGACCTGAAAGAGAAACGCTGGCGGCTGAACCTGGACGTGCTGGAGACAGAGATGGACCGCATCACCGGCTGGCAGCCCATAGAGGCTCAGGCCGGGCACCGTACCCTGTTTCTGGCCGGGGCCGACAGCGACTATGTGCGCCCCGAATCGCGGCCCGACATCAAAAGGCTGTTTGCGACGGCCCGTTTTGCCAGGCTGCCCGGCGCAGGCCACTGGCTGCACGCCGACAAGCCGCGCCAGTTCGAGGCTGCCGTTGCAGCGTTTTTGAACGCCTGAGACACCTCAGACATCTTGCCTGCCATAGCGTTGATATGGTTATCTACCGATAAATGTGAGGGAGGATTTCATGCGACGTGCGCTGTCTCTTTTGGTTCTTGGGATTTCGCTGGCCGCCTCGGGCGTTACTGCGCAAGATGCGGTATTCTGGAAATCGGTCGGCAACTGGGATGTTTCGATAGACCCTACAATCGGCAACGGCTGTTATGCGCTGGTGTCGTGGGACGGCGGCACCACCCTGCGCATCGGGCGCAACCCGGAAGTACAGAACTTCTATTTGCTGATCGGCAATAAGAAATGGTCGTCGCTGCGCGCCGATAAAAGCTATGAAATCTCTATCCGCTTCGGCAATCGCTCACCCTGGGAGGTTTCGGCCAATGGCTTTCAGTTCAATCCCGGAGAGATGGTCTATCTGCACGCGCAAAGCACCAAGATGGGCTTCATCCGTGAATTCCAGCGGGCGTTGAACATGCGCATCTCGTATGACGGCAATGAGATCGACAACCTCAAGCTTGTTGGATCGCGCAAGGCGTGGGACGCTGTGGAACAGTGTCAGCGCGAAGTCGCTGCCCGCGGTACAGGCAATCTCGACGATCCTTTTGCCGGGTCTGGCTCGCCCAACACCTCGGGCAGCGGTCGCAAGAAAGAAGACCCGTTCGCCGATTGAGCAACGGGCGACGGCTTGCCTGCCCTGAAGACAACCGGTGCCCGCGGGGGTCTCAGGGGCCTCAGCCCGCGCCCCGGGCGTCCCCGTGCGGCGCAAACGGTTCCTTTACAAGTGTAGGTTAACGTATTGCGGCAAAGGGACGGGCAATGGAGACCGGTCATGAGCCACGCCGCGCATCAGCCGCATATCACCGGCTACAAGATACTGTCGGACCCCACGCCAGACCAGCTGTGCGCCCAGATCGAGGTTGCTATTCACAACGGCTGGCAACCTTGGGGGCCGCTTAGCGTTATCGGCAAGATCGACAATTCCGACACCCAGGCCGCGATCTACTATCAAGCGATCGTGCAGCAGTCGGAATGGTTCCGCTAAGTCACGCACATGCGCGCCGGGGTCTGCTACTCTGCGTGCGGCAGAACGGCCATGATGTGCATCAAGGACACATTCGGTGAACCGGATGATAATTCGGGCCTCACAAGGAAGGAGAATACCAATGCGTAAGACCCGTATTGTGATGCTGATGGTTGCCGCTGCATCATTGCTCGCTGCTTGCGAGCTCTAGGAACGACTGACCGGCATCCGCACCGCGGGTGCCGGTTTCGTCTGAAGCCACGCGTCAGATATGCGCCGGGTGGCAAAGCCTTTCGCTGGCGAAGCCGCAAATCCCCAGAGTGCCGAGGCGCCGGTGGTTTAGCGTGCGTGTACCACACGCGGGGCCGGGTTCTTACGGTTCCCGGGGCGCGGGCTTTCCCCGCCCTGCCGGTCCGATCATGCCGCCGGTACGGGTCCGACGGCCCTGTCGGCTTGGGAAATCCCTGCTGTCTGCCTGTGCCGCAGCTGCCCTGAGCCGGGAACAGGGGCAGCGTGTGGTCTGGATTAGACCCCCGAACAGATCCCCGCCGCCGCATCCAGGGCGCCGCGGCCGTGGGGGATGCCCAGCGCCACCAACCCGCTCTCGATCGTGCCCAGCACCCCCAGCACCATATGCGCATTCACATGCCCCATATGCCCGACCCGGAAAAACCCGTGCCAGGCCGGGTCTTCCTTGTCGGCCATGCCCAGCCCGATGCCCAACGTCACGCCCGCCGTCCTGGTCAGCCAGTCGCGCAATTCGGTGCCATGCGGCGCGCCGATGCGCACGCTGGTCACCGCGCAGGACCGCAAGCCGGGATCGGCGATGTTCAGCTGCATCGGCCCGTCCTGCCCCCAGGTTTCGAACGCGGCCCAGATCGCCCGCGCCAGCCGCTCGTGCCGGGCCCAGATCTGCTCCATCCCTTCGGCGGCAATCATGTCCAGCGCCGCGCGCTGGCCGTAAAGGTGATGCGTCGGCGCGGTGCCGCCGAAATACTGGTAATAGTCCCGCGGATTGGCCCGCGGCCGCCAGTCCCAATAGGCGGTGACGCAATCGGCCCGGTCCCGCGCCGCATCGGCGCGCCCGTTGAAATACACAAAAGCCAGGCCCGGCGGCGTCATCAGCCCCTTCTGGCAGCCCGCCACCATCAGGTCGGCGCCCCACGCGTCCATCTCGAACCGGTCGCAGGCCAGCGAGGCGATGCAGTCGATCATCAACAGCGCCGGGTGCCCGGCCCGGTCCAGTGCCGCCCGCAGCGCCGCCACGTCGTTCCTGACGCTGCTGGAGGTGTCCACATGCACCGCCATCACCGACTTGAAGGCATGCGCCTTGTCTTCGGCCAGGACCTCTTCGACCCGGGCGATGTCGATGTTGCTGCGGTTGCCGAAATCGATGATCTCGCAGTCGATCCCTAGCCGCGTCGCCATTTCGGCCCAGCCGATGGCAAAGCGCCCAGTTGCCAGCACCAGCACCCGGTCGCCGCGTGAATGGGTGTTGGCCAGTGCCGCCTCCCACGCGCCGTGGCCGTTGGCGATATACATTGCCACATCCGCAGTCGTCCGCGCCACCTTTTTCAGATCGACGACCAGGCTCCTGGTCAGCTCGATCAGCTCTCCCTCATAGATATTCGGGGCGGGGCGGTGCATTGCCTGCAGCACCCGGTCGGGAACAACCGAGGGTCCGGGGATGGCAAGATAGTGGCGGCCATGGGCAAGCGTCATGCGGGCGATCCTTTGCAGTCAGACCCAAGGCTTATGGCGCGGGTTTGCCCGCGTCAATCGGGCTGTGCTTGTTCCGCCGTGGCAATGGCAGTAGAGCAAAACCCGAACCCAGACCGAGACCCCAATGCTGACCACGATCAAGAACCGACTGCACGCCATGGAACGCGCCTTCACGCGTGGCTGGGGCAACGACATCTCGACCCCGCGCGGCCGCCGCGTGGCGCAGTGGCATTTCTATCTGTCCGACCATGGGCTGCTGCGCGGGCTCTGGACCAACCAGTATGAAATCGCCCCCGGCGCCTGGCGCAGCAACCAGCCCAGCCAGGCCCGGCTGCGCAAACTGCGCGCGATGGGGATCCGGTCGATCCTGAACCTGCGCGGCGAGGATATCTTCAGCTTCCACCTGTTCGAGCGCGAGGCCTGCGACGCCCTGGGGCTGGAACTGATCAATCTCAAGATATACGCCCGCAGCCTGGTGCCGCGGGCCCGTTACCTGGAGCTGTTCGATATCTTCGACCGGATCGACAGGCCCTTTCTGCTGCACTGCAAATCCGGCGCCGACCGGGCCGGGTTGGCCTCGGCGCTGTGGCTGCTGGACAAGCAGGGCGCCAGCATCGCCGAGGCGAAAAAGATGCTGTCGCTCCGGTATGTCCACGTGAAATTCGGCAAGACCGGGCTGATGGATCACGTACTGAACGCCTACGAGGCTGACTGCGCCGAGACCCCGATGCCGGTGCGCCAGTGGTTTGCCGAACGCTATGACCACCGGGCGCTAACCGCGTCCTACAACGCCGGCAGGCACCCTTGACCGGGCCGCTGGCCGGCTGGCTCTGGCGCGGCTACCTGCGCCGGCATCTCGGCATCATCGCCGTGGCGGTGTTGCTGATGGCGGTCGAGGGCGGCATGCTGGGCCTTCTGAGCTGGATCATCAAGCCGATGTTCGACCAGGTCTTCGTCGCCGGCGACCGTGGCGCCGTCGTCTGGGTCGGGGCGGCGGTCTTCGGTATCTTCCTTGCCCGGGCTATTGCCGGCTTTGGCCAGCGGGTGCTGATGATGGGGGTGGGCCAGCGGGTCTCGGCGGCGCTGCAGGCCGACATGCTGCGCCACATGCTGCGCCTTGACAGCGCGTTTTTTCAGGACAATTCCCCCGGCACCCTGATCGAACGGGTGCGCGGCGACAGCCTGGCGGCCTCGACGATCTGGGCGGTGGTGTTCTCGGCGCTGGGCCGCGACGCGGTGGCGCTCTTGTCGCTGTTTGCCGTGGCGCTTTCGATCGACTGGCTCTGGACCCTGATCGCGGTGGCCGCGGCACCGGTGCTGATGCTGCCGATGGTGGCGCTGCAGCGCTGGGTGCGCCGCTCTACCCGTCGTGCGCGCGAGGCCGCCGCGGGGCTCTCTACCCGGCTCGATGAGACTTTTCACGGCATCGACACGATCAAGCTGAACACCATAGAGACGCGCGAGGCCGAGCGTTACGCCGACAGGCTGGGCGGCTTCGTCGAGGCGCAGGTGAAATCCGAGGCTGGACAGGCGGGCATTCCGGCGATCATGGATGTGGTTGCGGGTATCGGTTTTTTCGGCGTGCTGACCTATGGCGGGTTGCAGATCATCGACGGCGCCAAGACGGTGGGAGAGTTCATGTCTTTCTTCACCGCCATGGCGCTGGTGTTCGAGCCGCTGCGCCGCATCGGCAACGTCTCGGGCGCCTGGGCGGCGGCGCTGGCCTCGCTGGAACGGCTGCACGCGGTGTTTCTGGAACAGCCCTCGATCCTGTCGCCCTCCGCACCACAGACGCTGCGGGTAGCGCCCGGGGCGGCGGACGTGGCGCTGGATGGGGTCGAGTTCGCCTATGGCGACCAGCCGGTGCTGCGGGGGGCGGGCTTTGTGGCGAGGGCGGGCCAGACAACGGCCCTTGTCGGTGCGTCGGGGGCGGGCAAAAGCACCGTGTTCCGCATCCTGACCCGGCTGGCCGATCCGGCTGCGGGCCGGGCGACGGTGGGCGGGATGGACGTGGCCGGGCTCGATCTGGCCGATCTGCGCGGCCTGTTTTCGGTGGTGACGCAGGACGCGCAGCTGTTCGACGAGACGGTGCGCGACAACATCGTGCTCGACGGTGACGATGCGCGGCTGGACGAGGTGCTAAGGGCGGCGCATGTCTGTGACTTTTTGCCGAACCTTTCGGGCGGTCTGGGCTCGGGCGCCGGGCCGCGCGGCTCTGCCCTGTCGGGCGGCCAGCGCCAGCGCGTGGCGATCGCCCGGGCGCTGCTGCGCGACGCGCCGATCCTGCTGCTGGACGAGGCGACCTCGGCGCTGGACGCGAAGTCCGAGGCTGTGGTGCAGCAGGCGCTGGAGCGGCTGAGTGCGGGGCGCACCACGCTGGTCATTGCGCACCGGCTGGCGACGATCCGGGCCGCCGACACGATCGTGGTGATGGATCGCGGCCGGGTGGTGGACGAGGGAACGCATGACGAGCTGATCGCCCGCGGCGGGCTATATGCCGATCTCTACCGGTTGCAGTTTTCGGGGTGAATGGCCCTGGCGGGCCATGCCGCTGGCAGAGGTATTTGCAAAGAGAAGAAGACCGGGATCAGCGCAAATAGCGGCCGGCAAGTTTTTCGGGATCGGTTCCCCAAAGGTATCGAGCGAGCGTCAGCAGGTTGCGGGCGCCGCGCCGCAGCCAGCCCTGCCGCCGGTAGCGCTCTGGGCTGGTCAGGGCGGTGGCGGGTATCTGCCGCAGCCTGCCGCGCAGGGCGCGGGCGATGGCGACGTCTTCCATCAGGGGGATATCGCGATAGCCGCCCACCTCTTCATAGAGCGCGCGCGCGATCAGCAGCCCCTGGTCGCCATAGGGCAGCCCGAAGAGCCGCGAGCGCAGGTTGGCCCAGCCCGCCACCAGCCGCGGCGCGGCGCCCCGGGCGCGGAACGCCAACCGGAAATATCCCGCCATCTGCCCGGACCCGCGCAAATGTGCCAGCACCTCGCTGGTCCATCCGGGGGCAAGCTGGGTGTCGGCATGCAAGAACAGCAGCCAGTCGCCCTGTGCCGCCGCCGCCCCCCGCCGCAGCTGCCCGCCGCGCCCGGCTGCCCCCCGAACCGTGACCGCGCCTGCCGTCGCGGCGAGTTTCAGCGTTGCGTCGCCCGAGCCGCCGTCGCTGACCACCAGCTCTCGGATCAGCCCCGCTTGCAGCCCCTCGGCCAGAGCCGCCAATGTCGCCGGCAATTCCCTGCCCGCATCAAGCGTCGGAACGATGATCGAGACCGGTGCGCGCATCTGTTGTCTTTCGCTTGCCAAAACGCCCCCTATATTACCCCTGCAGAGCGCAAGGGAAAACGGCCAATGCAGGGCGAAAGATGCCAGGACAGGCAGGTGATCCGGATCGGCGGGGCCGACCGGCTGGATTTCCTGCAAGGCCTGATCACCAATGACGTGAACCGGTTGCAGCAGGGGCTGGTCTATGCCGCGCTGCTGTCGCCGCAGGGCAAGTACCTGGCCGATTTCTTCCTCGTCCCCGCGGGCGATGCGGTGCTGCTGGACGTGCAGCGCGAGTTTGCACTCGGGCTGGTGCAGCGGCTGACCATGTACCGCTTGCGCGCTGACGTTACCATCGAGCCACAGGATATCCCGGTGTGGCGCGGGCTGGGCCGGCCCCCCGAGGGCGGCCTTGCCGACCCCCGCGACCCCGGGCTCGGCTGGCGCCACTATGGCGCGCTGCAGATCGGCGAGACGGATATGGGTTGGGCCGCGCTGAGGGTCGCGGCCTGCGTGCCCGAGACCGGCATCGAACTGATCGCCAACGGTACGTATATCCTCGAGGCCGGGTTCGAGCGGCTGAACGGCGTTGACTTCAAAAAGGGCTGCTATGTCGGCCAGGAGGTCACGGCGCGGATGAAACACAAGACCGAGCTGCGCAAGGGGCTGGTCCCGGTCGCGGTAGAGGGCGCCGCCCCGCCGGGCACCGCGATTACCGCCGCCGGCAAGCCCGTCGGCACGCTCTATACCCAATCGGGCGGGCGAGGCATCGCCTGGCTGCGCTTTGACCGCGCGGCTGGAGAGATGACGGCAGGCCCGGCAACGGTGCAACGGGTCTGAGCGACAGCAGGCCCTGACCGCTGTCGCAGACAATCCGCCGCATCAATCCCCGGTCGCCTCTTGCTCTGTCATCCACCGGTTCAGGCGCCACATGCCCCAGGCCACGGGTATCGCCGCCAGGCCGCCGATGGCATAGGCCATGGGCTGGTCGGCGAAGCTTTCGAAGAACTGCGTATAGGCGTGGATGGCGCCGAAGGTGAGACCGGCGTTCAGCAGCCCCCGCTGATGCCGGTGCGCCGCCCAGAAGATCACCGCCACCAGCGCCGCCGCCCAGAGGATCGAATAGACAAACTCGCCGATCACCGGTGCTGCGCCCTCAAACGCCTCGCTGGCCGCGATCCAGCTGTCGTAGTCGGCGAAATCGCTGTCGGAATAGCTGCCCGGGCCCCAGACCGTCGCGCCCACCACATCGCCCCACAGCGAGCCGACCAGCGCGCATAGATTGGCCACGACGAATGCCAGCACCGCCAACACGCCCGCATGCCGCCCCGTGCGCTCTGCCACCTGGCGCGAGACCAGCAGACACAGCGCGATCAGTGCCGCCATCTGCAGGATCGACAGGGTCGATTCGGGTGAATAGAACACGTAGGCGGCGTGGAAATACCCGGTTCCGGTGTCGAGCATCTGGGCAAAGGGAACGATGGCCAGCGCGGTGACCAGGCGCACATCCACCGCCCAGCCCGCCACCGCGATCAGCCCGGCGGCATAGAAAAAGAACAGGCTCTTGCCAGGACCCGTGGTGCCGGCCTGTTCGAGGATCAGCATCAGCCCGCCCAGATGCATGCTCAGCCCGGCCAGCCCAATCGCGCCGGTGACAAAGAGCGCGCCGCGCAGGCCGCGCCACAGGACCGCGCCGGTGACGCCCATCACCACCAGCCCGCCAATGGCCAGCACCTGACCGGCGGCGTCTTGGTAGCTTGCCAAAAGCTCGATCGTCGCGCCGCCGATCAGCATGCCCGCGCCGATGATTGCCGCGGCATTGCCGAACATGCCGTAGATATCGCTGCCGCGCGACAGGATCCAGACGCCAACCGCAAGGGCCAGCGCACCGAACACCGCCACCGCCACCGCGTTGGCCAGCCAGAATATCAGCCCCGAGGTTGCCGCCAGGATACCGACGCAAAGGATCGTGTTGATCGCCAGCGTCATCATGGCCGATCGCGCCCGGGCCTCGATCTCTGCGGCCTGGGCCCCGGTGATGACGCGATCAGCTACCAGCGTCCTGGTATCGGCGATTGCAAACATGAAACACCCCGTCGAATTCCGCAGCTGTCAGATCTGCCAGATCTAGCGCGAAACCGGCCCCGGGCCAATCGCTGGCGCATCCGGCGACGCGCCGTCGTGCGAATCGCACCGGATCTGCCGCGCCGGGACCGCCCGGCGGCATATGCGGGTCCGACGGAAGTCCGACAGAAGTCCGACGTTTTGCCGACAGCGGGTGCGGCGGGGTCTGCGCCGCCAAGGCGCCCGAACCGTTGCCTGCGGGGGTCCTATTGCGTTCGCTGCCCAATACCTCCAGGTCTAGCGATGGCACCGACAAGGGGGGCTTGGCGTCAAAGCGCGCTGCGCTCCGCGCAGCCGCCCGATCCAGCCAGCCTGGTCTTGTCGCCTGCTCCGAAGGCAGACAAATCGCGCACCCGGCACCCGAGCGGCAACCGCCCGCCGCTCAGGCGCGTTCGGCGTATTCCATGGTTTCGGTGTTGACGACAATGTCCTCGTCCTGCCCGACAAAGGGCGGCACCATGACCCGCACGCCATTGTCCAGCAGCGCCGGCTTGAAGCTGTTGGCGGCGGTCTGGCCCTTCACCACCGGCTCGGTCTCGACGATCTTGCAGGTTACTTTCTGCGGCAGTTTGGCGTTCAGCGCTTCGGCCTCGTAAAACTCAACCTTGATGGTCATGCCGTCCTGCAAAAACGGGCGCCGGTCGCCCAACAGCTCGGCCGATAGCTGGATCTGCTCATAGGTTTCAGTGTCCATGAAGATCAGCATACCGTCGTCTTCATAGAGAAACTGCTGGTCCTTTTGCTCCAGCCGCACGCGCTCGACCTTGTCGGCGCTGCGGAAGCGCTCGTTGAGCTTGGAGCCGTTGCGCAGGTTGCGCAGCTCGACCTGGGCAAAAGCGCCGCCCTTGCCGGGCTTGACGTGGTCAGCCTTCACTGCAACCCACAGGCCACCGCTATGTTCCAGCACATTTCCGGGGCGGATCTCGTTTCCGTTGATCTTCGGCATTTTGTCAAAACCATGGCGAAAGGTTGATCGAAAGGTGCCGCACCCTATATCTATGCGTTGGCCGCGTGACAAGCCAACTAGATGAGGTATATGGGCAATTGGAGCTATGCGTGCAGTGCATATCTGGTATTCCAAATGGGGAGCCCCGAATCGCTCGAAACAGTCCATATTGTCCGCTACGCCAGAGAACACAAGAGCAAGAACAAAGGACGCCGAAATGAGTGATTCCGTTGATAGCACAGCGTTCAACTTCGAGCAGGGCCAACGCTCGCGCAAATTGTTCGCAGCGGTGGTACTCGCCGCGTTGGACGACGCGATAGCCGATGACAAGAAATATGGCAACGGGCCAGAGCAGATCGCCCGCTGGTCGCGGTCACGCGACGGGCGCGAGGTGCTTTCCTGCGCCGGTATCGACCCCAACGAACGCGTCGTTTCGGGGCTGATGGAGTTCGTCTCGAAAGGCGTGCGCACCTCGGTCGCGCTCAGCCGTGAGGAAAGCGAACGCCGCAACGCAGCGCTGCAGCAGGCCCAGGCCCAGGCCGCCTGACGCACCTGCCAGACTGTCGGACTGTCGAAAAAACGCGCTCCCCCGGGGGCGCGTTTTTCATCTCAGAAGATGAACTGCCAGACGCCCGAGGCCATCGCCTCTGCCGCCGCCAGCAGGGCAACGCCGGCCCGCATCGGCAGCCTGCGAAACCGCCGCCAAAGCAGCACGCACAACACCAGCGACAGGGCAACCTCGAGCGGGCCGACGATGTCTGCGTGAAAGCGCCAGTCCCAATAGTTGAGCGGGCTTTCGAACACCCAGTCGGTCAGCGGCCAGAAATGCCGCCGCGCGTCGTGGTTGTGCAGCGGAAAGTCGAAGGCCAGGTGCAGGAACCCGGCTCCGGCAAAGGCGATCAGCACCCGGTGCCGGAACCGGATACCCAGCCCCAGCATCCCGCCCCACAGCAGGAATGAGTTGTCCACGGCAAAGACCTGCTGCCATGCGGCAGAGTAGTAGTACTCGCCAAACACTACCATCGGCTCTACCCTGAACAGCCAGATCGAGACCCCGACCATCAGGTAAAGCGACAGGTCCGGCGCCAGCGACCCGGCAATGGCCGCCAGTGTCACCCGTGGGGCGCCGGGAGGGGCGAATGCGGCGGCGCCAAAGATCACATGCGCGGGTGTGTTCATGCAGCTTTCCCTTTTCGTCGCCTTGTGGGGCGGCTAATGGCTGTCAGGAAAGAGCGGCGGAGGACCGATGACCAAGGCAATCATGATCCAGGGCGCCGGATCGAACGTGGGCAAGTCTCTGATCGTGGCGGGCCTGGCCCGCGCGGTGTTTCGCCGCGGGCTAGATGTGGTACCGTTCAAGCCGCAAAACATGTCCAACAACGCCGCCGTGACCTGTGACGGCGGAGAGATTGGCCGAGCCCAGGCCCTGCAGGCCCGTGCTGCCGGTTGCGAGCCCAAAGTCGACATGAACCCGGTTCTGCTGAAGCCCGAAACAGAAACAGGCGCCCAGGTCGTGGTGCAGGGCCGACGGCTGACCACGGTCAAGGCGCGCGACTATGCCCAGTTGAAGCCGGACCTGCTGCTGCCTGTGATGCAAAGCTTCGCGCGGCTTTGCCGAGGCGCCGATGTCGTACTTGTCGAGGGTGCCGGCAGCCCGGCAGAGATCAACCTGCGCGCCGGGGATATTGCCAACATGGGTTTTGCCGAGGCGGCGGGGCTGCCGGTGGTGTTGGTCGGCGATATAGACCGGGGCGGGGTCATCGCCCAGCTTGTAGGCACCCAAGCGGTGCTGCCACGGGCCGACCGCGACCGGATCACCGGCTTTGTGGTCAACAAGTTCCGGGGCGATGTGGCGCTGTTTGACGAGGGGCTGGTCGAGATCGCGCGGCGCACCGGATGGGCCGGGCTGGGGGTGCTGCCCTGGTTCGCGGACGCATGGAAACTGCCGGCAGAGGATGTGATGGATATCGCCTCGACCCCGGGCGGCGGGCTGAAGGTTGCGGTGCCGCGGCTGGGGCGGATCGCCAATTTCGACGATCTCGACCCACTGGCGGCGGAACCGGGCGTTTCGGTCGAGATCGTCGAGCCGGGCCGCCCGCTGCCCGGCGACGCCGATCTGGTGTTTATCCCGGGGTCGAAATCGACCATCGCCGATCTGCAGAATTTCCGGGTCCAAGGCTGGGATGTCGACCTGCAGGCCCATGTCAGGCGCGGCGGGCATGTGCTGGGGATCTGCGGCGGGTATCAGATGCTGGGCCGCGAGGTGGTCGACGCGGACGGGATCGAGGGCCGGCCAGGGCGTCACCGGGGGCTGGGGCTGCTGGATGTGGTGACCGAGATGCACCCGGAAAAACGGCTGACCCGGACAGCGGCGGTCTATGCGGCGACAGGTGACGCGGTGACCGGCTATGAGATCCATATCGGCTCGACAGACGGGCCAGATTGTGGCCGGGCCTGGCTGCGGGTCGGCGAGCGGGCCGAGGGGGCCGCCAGCCCGGACGGTCGGGTCCGGGGCTGCTATCTCCACGGGCTGTTCAGGGCCGACGGATTTCGCGCTGCGTACCTGGCCGAGCTTGGCGGCGCCGCCGGCGGGGCGGGGTATGACGCGACGGTCGAGGCGACGCTGGACGGGTTGGCGGAGCATCTGGAGCAGCACATGGATATCGGCCATCTACTGGAACTTGCAGCAGATGTCTGAGGCGCGCGGTGGAACGCGGGCACGCGCGGAGCAAATGTCCCCATGGGGACATTGGGGTAACTTAGTGATTTAATTAATGTTATCGCTAACAGTCCACCGAAATGTCGCCATTGCTGCGTCAGCGGGGTGGATCCGCCTGGATTACTCCAGATCGCGCAGCGCCAGGGCCCGCTGGATCTCGCGGCGCACAAGACGACGGACGTTGCGGGTGATGCGCTCGCCCAGCACGCCCTGCAATTCCTGTCGCACCATATCGGACACCAATTCGCGCAGGGCGTCCTCGTCCAGCGTCAGCGCCTCGTCATCGGAGAGAAGGTTGTCGTGCTCGCTGTCCAATGACGCCGCTGCAGGGTTCGCGTCCCCGCCGAACATCTGTTCGGCTTCGATCGCGTCGTCATCCTCGTCTGCATCCACCTTGGGCCCGGCGGCCTCTGACTCCTGCATTTCGGTCGGGGCGGTCGGCTCGAAGGCCTCCTGCGCTGTCAGAGGCTCTTCCCAGGCGCTGAGTGTGCCTTCGGTCTCGTCGCCGGGCGAGATCTCGGCGGTGTCGTCCTGGTCGGCCTCTGTCTCTGCCTCGAAATCCAGCCAATCCACCGCGGCGTCATCGGCATCGGGCTGGTCTTCGGCCCCGGTTTCAGGCTGCGGCGCGTCGTGATCCTCTGCCAATTCTGCGTCGGTTTGCGGGTCATGGTCGTCTGCGAGGCCCACCCTGCGCGACGACTCAAACTCGGGCTCAGGCTCAGGCGAGCCGTCCTCGTCGGCTGTTTGCGTGGATGACACCAGCTCGAGCAAATCGGCCAGGTCTGCCTCGGGGCCTGTCTCGACCGTTTCCGGGTCTTGCTGCGTCGCTTCGGGCTGGTCCGGTTCGGCCTGTTCCGACCCGACCGCCAACACCATGTCGGCGATATCGTCACCGTCAGAGCCGGCATCGTAGCTTAGCGGGCGGCTTTCGTCGCTGGAGCCATCCTCGCTGCCGTCCGGCTCCCATTCTTGCGGGGCGCGTTCGATGGCGGCCTCAAGCTCTGCAATACGTTCCTCGAGCGACAGGTCGGCGGGCGCGCGCGCTGCCCTGGCGCTGTCATGAGCTTCCGGGCCGACGCGGCCCTCTGTCATTGCCTCTGTGGCGTCTTGCAACCTGTTGTCGGACCAGTCCTCTGTCGCCTCGAAGCCCTCTGGCGCCTGCGGCGCAGGGTCTGCGGTTTCGACCGGCTGTTGCGGCTGCCCGGTGGGGGGGGTGTCCGGGGTATCGGCCGCGTCGGGTCGGTCTTCCTCGGACACCCGAAGGGCCGGGGTCAGAACGAAACGCTCTACGTTGCCATCTTCCGCCTGCTGACCGCGCGAGATGTTACTGGAAGGCTCTTCCGACACAAGGCGACGGATCGACGACAGAACGTCCTCGATATCGGCATTGCTGACTGGATCGGACATGCTCGGCCCTCGGTCTGCTATTTCGTGTTTTGATGAAGTGTAGCCTGTTGCACCCTATCGCACAACTCTTAGCGAGAGGTTAGAGTTACCCCAGGTGACACCTATTTGCCCAACGCGTCCAGCACGCGATCCAGCGCGCTGCCCTGTTTGCTCAGCCCATGGAACGGGCCTCGGGCGGAATTGGCGTATTTGTAGTACTCTATCGGGTCGTAGGTGACGATGCCAAGCGCCAGATGCTCGGACGTCAGCAGCCCCATGGCCGCGAACAGCGAATAGAGCGAAACATACTGGGCAATCTCGGAACTGATCAGGTTCGAGCGCGCATCCAGCAGTTCCTGTTCCGCATCCAGCACGTCGAGCGTGGTGCGCGAGCCGAATTTCGCCTCTTCGCGCACACCGTTATAGGCGACCTGGCTGGCGCGCACCTGGCGCCGACTGGCCTCTGTGCGGGCGGCGGCGACACCGAGATTGGCCCAGGCGATGCCAACATCCTGCTTCACATTGACAACCGATTGCAGCAGAGCGGCCCGGGCGGCATCGCGCTGGGCTACCGCCTGACGCACGGCCGAGCGCAGAGAACCGCCGTGATAGATCGGCACCGTTGCAGTAAGTGACCCGCTCAGGCTCTTGTCGAAGTTCGTGTCGATGCTGGCGGAAGCCGTGGTCGACACATTTAGCCCAAATGCGGATTTCGCCCGCCGAATGCTCGCCTCGGCAGCGTTGACGCTGCGCTGCGCCTCGTCGATCGAAGGATGAGTACGCACGGCGACGGATTTCGCCTCGGCTTCGGAGCGCGCCTGTACCGGCGGGTTCGACGGCCAGCGCAGGTTGCCCGGGTAGTGACCGACCACGGCCATGTAGGTCTCGCGCGCGACCTCGAGATCGCCATGGGAGGCGGCAAGGTCGCCCCGGGCAGCGGCAAGGCGGGCCTCGGCGATCGAGACATCGGTGCGGGTCACCTCGCCCACCTCGAACCGGTCGCGGGCGGCACGCAGTTCTTGCGTGATGAGGCGGACGTTGCTCTGGCCGAGCGAGACGAACTGCGCGGCGCGGATCATCTCCATGTAGGATTGCACCGTGCCCAGCAGAACCTGTTGCTCGACCTGCAAAAGCGCGGCACGCAGCCCCAGAACGGTCTCTTTGGCGGCATCCGTGGCATATCTGGTTGCGCCATTGTCGTATATGGTCAACGACGCCGCGATCTGCAGATTGCTGCTCCAGGGCGAGTTCACCGTGGGTGGCAGGTTTGTCGCGAATGTCGAACTGGAGACAAAATTTATCACCGGCAGCAGCGCGGTCGAGGCCTGCACCACGTCCTCGTCAGCGGCGCGCAGCAGCGCCCGGTTCTGTTCCAGCAGGTTGGAGTTCTTGTAGGCCGCGATGAAGGCGTCGGTCAGGGTCTCGGCCCAGGCAGTGGGCGCAGCAAGACACCCCAATGCGAACGCACCGGCCCTGATGATCAGTTTCAGACGTCCGATCGGCATGATACGGGGTTTCTCCTGTGGGCAGACTAACTTATTTTGGTCCAGTTCAGATATTGATCAAAGCTGAAATTCCGTTACCCGCCCGAATCCCGGCAGAACCGGCGCGGTTGCGTTGTGTGCGTCACGCCATTGCACCGTCTGGCCGGTTTTGTGGCCGATGCGGCAGGTGCCCAGTACGCCTTCGGCAAATACTGCCGCGATTCGCCCGCCGTCCTTGACCTGATCGGCGATGGCAGGCGGCAGCGTCTCTACCCCACCTTGCACGATCACCACGTCATAGGGCCCGTGCTTGGCGGCACCGTCGGCCAGCTCACCGGCAATCACCGCGACATTGTCGGCATTCACAGCACCCAGCAGCGCCTCGGCCTCGGCGGCGAGCGACGCGTCCTGCTCAACGGCCACCACCGCCTCGGCCATGCGGGCAATGACGGCAGAGGAATAGCCCAGCCCACAGCCCAGATCGAGCACCAGTTCGCCGGGCCTGATATCGAGCGCATCGAGCATCTTGGCCAGAGACCGCGGCTCGAGCATCATGCGCCCTTGCCCGAGCGCAATGGGCGTGTCCCGATAGGCGGTTTCGCGCGCGCTGTCGGGTACGAACTGCTCGCGCGGGACCGCGAGCATGGCCTCTATGACCGGAAACTTGGTGACATCCGAGGGTCGGATCTGAGTATCGACCATCATTGTCCGCTGTGCGGTGGTATCTGCCATGGAACTGAACTCTTCAGTCAGGGTTGTCGGTTTCGTCTTGCCACAGATCCCGGGGGGCCACAACGGCCCAAAGCAGGCGTGCGCCAACAGGTCCCGTACCGGTACGCGGGAACTGGTTCACAGCGGCTCCTGCCTGTACCCAACGCTTGATCCGCACCACCCCGACACCGCGGTTGGGCGAGTTGGCGGAGTGGTGACGCAGCTGATTGCATATCCAAAACATCGCCACCTAGAATCAACGCCTTGATGCTTGGACGCCCTCGGAACACCTGCGGAGCTTTGCGCGAGTGCTTGGAGAGCCCCTAGCCCGGATTATTCATGACGCCCCTGTTTTTGGGCGGATTCAACCGGCTGGGGGTGGCTTGGGTTTTACCAGGCAATAGGTTTTCGTTGCGCTGGCTGGTGCGCTTGCGAATGGTTTGATGGCTTCGGTTTCGGGATGTGCGG
>JAAELR010000375.1 GCA_024226455.1 Paracoccaceae bacterium | reverse complement strand
GCCGGAGATCCCTATTCGGGGCATCTGTTTTTGTTCCGGGGTCGGCGGGGCGATCAGATCAAGATGATCCTCCTCTCGGGCATGTAAACATGCCCTGCCGGGCAGTGGGTGGGATGGCCAAGGGGCCTGTCTGTTCACCAAAGGCGGATTTGGTCCGCTTAGCTGCGGCCTTTCCAAGGCACCAGCAGGTTTTCGGCCTTGCTCATCAGGATGTCGATGGCAAAGCCGATGACCCCGATCAGGATGATGCCCATCAGCACGATGTCGGTCAGCTGGAACTTGGATGCCACCATGATCATCATGCCCGCGCCCTCGGACGCGGCGACCAGTTCGGCGGCCACCACCGTGCCCCAGCAAACCCCCATGGCAACCCGCGCGCCGGTGAAGATTTCCGGCAGCGAATTGGGCATGATCACGTGGCGCATGATCTGGAACTTGCTGGCGCCCAGCGAATAGGCCGCGTGCACCTTGGTGATGTTCACGCCCGACACGCCAGCGCGCGCCGCGATGGCCATAATCCAGAGCGACGCCAGGAACAGCAGGATGATCTTGCCGGTTTCTCCGATGCCGAACCAGATGATCACCAGCGGGATCAGGGCCAGCGGCGGCACCGGGCGCATGAATTCCACGAGCGGTTCGAACCAGCCGCGGAACCAGTTGCTCAGCCCCATGGCATAGCCCAGCGGGATGCCCAGAAGTGCGCCAAGAATGAAGCCGGCGATCACCCGGAACAGGGAGTAGCCAAGGTGTTTCCACAGGGTGCTGTCGCGATAGCCTTCGTCGGCGATCTCGAACAGGCGGCCGACCACAGCCTCTGGCGGCGGCAGCCATATCGGCTCCATCTGCAGACCAGAGGGCGGGGTGAAGGTGATCGCGCCCTTGTCAGTCAGGGCAAAGCGGCCGGCGGGGGTGCGGATCGCCCGGTCCGGCCCGATCGCGACCCCGTCGATCGACACGACGCGTGCGCCCTTCTTGCGGGTCGTCTCGTCGTTCTTGTCGAACAGGATTGTGGTCGAGCGCGAGGCGCTCATCGCTACGGCGTCGTTGCGGGCGATGCCGTCACCGGGGTCGACCTCGAATTTCTGGGTGGTTTCGCCGAAACCGAAGACGCGTACATGCACTGTGGCGTCATCCCGCTCGCCGTCTTCGCTTTCCAGCGTATAGGTAAAAGACGTGTCGCCTATGAAGGGGGCCGGTGCGTGCAGGAACCCCGGCACCCAGGCCGATCCGGTGAAAGACCCCCAGATCAGAAAGATGGTCAGCACCGACACAACCGATGCGATCCGGTTCGATGTCACCGCGCTTTCGTCGCCGAAGGTCACGGTTTTAAGGGATGTATAGTCGCGCACCGTGCGATGCACCAGAAACCGCACCGCCAGGAAGGACACGACGAATACCGCCACATAGACGCCAAGGATGAGCAGCCCGATCATTGTGTGTCCTCCGTGCGGCCCATGATTTCCTCTTCCATGTCCCAGATCATTTCCAGGATCTCCTCGCGGGTATCGGCATAGCCATCGGCGTGCTTGACCTCGCGCAGGTCGGCGCCGACGCCCATATCGGCAAAGGGCAGGTTGTATTCCTTGTGGATGCGTCCGGGACGCGGCGCCATCACCAGCAGGCGTTCACCCAGCAAGATCGCCTCTTCCACGGAATGGGTGATCAGGATGATGGTCTTGCCGGTCTCTTTCCAGAGCTTCAGCACCAGGCCCTGCATCTTTTCGCGGGTCAGCGCGTCGAGCGCGCCCAGCGGCTCGTCCATCAAGATGACATCGGGGTCGTTGGCCAGACAGCGGGCCAGCGCCACGCGCTGCTGCATGCCGCCGGACAGTTCATAGATCGCCTTGTCCGTGAAGTCTCCCAGGCCGGTCACGTCGAGCAGGTGGTCGACATGTTCGCCCCACTGACGCTCGCGCTGGCCCTTCATTCGCGGGCCGAAACTGACATTTTCGCGGACATTCATCCATTCGAACAACGCGCCCTGCTGAAACACCATGCCACGTTCGGCATCCGGGCCCTTCACGTCGTGACCGTTCAGGATGATGCGCCCCTCGGTCGGGGCCAGAAATCCGGCGACGATGTTCAATAGCGTGGTCTTGCCGCAGCCCGAGGGGCCCAGCACGCTCATCAGTTCGCCGGTGTTGAGTTCTAGGGACACGTCCTGCAGCGCCTGGACATGGGTGCCGTTCGGAAGGTCGAACCGCATCGAAATGTTTTCGATGGAAAGCGTGGACATTTGGCCTCCGGACCAGGTCGTGCAAAGGCGGCGCGCGGATCGTCACCGCACACCGCCGGTTTTTTCGGCGCTTACATGCCGCTGGCAGAGCTTAGCGGACCGGTGTTGACCGCGTTTTCGTAGGTGTCCAGAGCCCCATCGATAGACCCTGCCTCCACGAATACTTCAGCGACACCACCCATGAAGGTCTGCGCGTTGCCGCCCAGCCAGGCCTCGCTCAGCTGTTCTTCGACGGTCGGGAAGCTGAAGGTCGAGATGGTGGCCATCGTCGCCTCTTCATCCATCCCGGCATCCTTGGCGATTAGCGGCAGCATCTTGGCGTGGTTGGCCGGATCGGTCCACATGGCGTTGGCGTCCGCCGTCACCTTGAGGAACTTGGCGGCCATGTCGCCGTTTTCGGCCACCCAGTCGGCCGGGCCAGAGGTCACGTCGAACACCAGGATGCCGAGCGCGGTCTTTTCATCGCCGGTCAGCAGCACGTTGCCGTGTTCCAGCGCGCGGCGCAGCGAGCCGCCCCAGCCGCAGAACATGTCGATCGAGCCCTGCGCGATGGCGGCGGCGCCGTCGGGCGGATCCATGTCGACAACGTCCATGCTGGCGACATCAACGCCGAAGTGGCTCATCTGTTTCAGAAAGCCATAATGCGCGGCGGTTCCCAGCGGCACGGCCACCTTCTTGCCGGCCAGTTCACCGGCGTTTTCCTTGTCGATTTCAAGCTCTGCGCGCACGACGCAGTTGTCGTTGTCGGCATAGCTGACCGCCACGTCGAGGATCTGCAGATCCTGCCCGGCAGAGGTCGCGACCACGAAGGGCGGAACGCCCTGGCTGACCGACAGCTGCACATCGCCCGACGCCATTGCCGCCGACATCTTCACGCCGCTATCAAAGCTGACCCAGTTGATATCGACGCCAAGCGCCTCTTCATAGGTGCCCATCTGCTTGGCGTATTCGAACGGCATCGGCCATTCGAGGAAATAGGCAACCGTGATTTCCTCGGCCTCGGTTTGCGACGCGGCCAGCATCACGACACTGGCCGACAATGCGGCAATGACATTGGTTCTTGATTTCATAGTGAGCTCCCTGTGTTTGTTGTGACCGTTTCCGTATCACCGACGGAATGGATTATGTGATCGGCCGTCTGCATTCGGCAACGAAACCCCCTGGCTTGTCCACGAAATTCCTTTCCGGTCGCCAACTGGCCCCAGTATCCTTTTTTTCTGGACTTATTCCGCGTTGGTGGTATGCGGCCCGGTCCGATCCGAGTATACGTCCATGAATCATACTGCAGCACCAGGTGATTCAGAGAAAGGCTTTTTTTCTCGATACTCTTGCTCGGATTTCAGGACGCTTTGGGTTGATGACGACGTGT
Organism: Paracoccaceae bacterium; assembly: GCA_024226455.1. Lineage (GTDB taxonomy): Bacteria > Pseudomonadota > Alphaproteobacteria > Rhodobacterales > Rhodobacteraceae > JAAELR01. The sequence goes on along the minus strand of JAAELR010000375.1, from coordinate 463 downwards.
TGCAGGGCTGGCGTGCCCGCGGCGGCAAGGGCAGACGTTACAGCGACATGGCTATTCGCACCGCACTCTGCCTGCGGTCAGTGTTCGGCTTGGCTCTGCGCCAGACTCAGGGCTTTTTGGGCAGTCTCAAGGCGCTGATGGGTCTGGCCAACCGCCTCAACCAAAGCTGCCAGTCGGACAAAGACTGAACCGCAAACACGGCAACCCGGTTTGACCACAGCCCCGCACAGCTTCGTCGCTATTTGAGGGCACTTCGCCATGCGGGTCTATGGACAAACCTACATCCTACAAGATGGCGCACTTTTACTCCGGCCAAATCCGGCTAGGGCCTGTTGAGATTCACCGTGTACGAATGACGGTCGCTCCGATATGGACCATTGCTTCAAAGCTTGTATCAGTTTTGCATGCACGCATGGCTATGCGTTTGAATTCTTTGAGTTTCTGAAAGGAGTTTTCGACAAGG
>JAAELR010000374.1 GCA_024226455.1 Paracoccaceae bacterium | reverse complement strand
GTCTACAAGTGGAGACATCTTGTCGAAAACTTCTTTCAGAAACTCAAAGAATTCAAACGCATAGCCATGCGTGCATGCAAAACTGATACAAGCTTTGAAGCAATGGTCCATATCGGAGCGACCGTCATTCGTACACGGTGAATCTCAACAGGCCCTAGGTCGTTTCAGGTCTGATCGGGCCGGAAGACGCTGCGTCCTGCGTCGCTCTGGTGCGGTCTTGCAGACCTGCGTTCCCGTGATGACCTGAAACGCTCTGGTTCACCGCTCATCTGTTCATGCGTCCTTACTTCGTTGCGCCAAGAATGCTGCGAAGCGAGCGATGAGCGGACCCGGCGCGGGCGGTCAGTCTGCCCGCGCCAACAGCCCGGCAACCCAGTCCGGCACCAACTGGCTGGCCTTTCCCTGCCGGGTTTCGGCAAAGGCGCTTGCGGTGTCCGAAGGCTCCAGGTTCAGTTCCAGCGTCGCCGCGCCCGCGCCGCGCGCTAGCTCGACGAAACCTGCCGCCGGATAGACATTGCCCGAGGTTCCGATCGAAACGAAGAGATCAGCCTGGGTGAGGCGATAACAGATTTCCTCCATCAGATAAGGCACCTCGCCGAACCAGACCACGTCGGGCCGGGTCGAGGCCGCGCCGCAGGCGGGGCAGGGATCATCCGGCGCCATCTCGTCGGGTGCATCCCAGCGGTGACCGCAGGCGGCGCAGAGCGCCCGCAGGATTTCGCCATGCATGTGCCAGACCGCCCTGCTGCCGGCGCGTTCGTGCAGGTCGTCGATATTCTGTGTCACCACAAGAATTTCGCCGGGATGCTCGGTCTCCAACCGCGCCAATGCGGTATGGGCGGCATTCGGCGACGCGCCGCGGCAATTGGCCCGGCGGGCGTTGTAAAAGCCCTGCACCAGCGTGGGGTTGCGAGCGAACCCCTGCGGCGTGGCAACTTCTTCAAGGTCGTATTTCGTCCACAGCCCGTCCTGGTCGCGGAACGTGCCAAGCCCGCTTTCGGCGCTGATCCCGGCGCCGTTCAGTATCACGATATTGCGCATCGGCGGGCCTCTTTCTGGCGCCACGATCCGGGCCTTCCGGTATTCGTGCCATGCTGCTGACGCTCATCACATCAGGATTGGAGAACACCATGCCGTGTTACATGTTTCAGGGCCAATTCACGACCGATTCGGTCAATTCCCTTGCCGGCACCCCACAGGTCCGCGCGGCTGCGGCGCGAACCACGGTCGAGGTGCCCGGGCGCGCGCGGGCTGCAGCGCTTGCATTTCTCCCTTGGCCCGTGACGACGCAGGCCGGCGCGGCCCGCGTCGGTTTCTACCCTGTTGGCGGATGACCTCCCCCCGGCCGAGGGGGAATGCTGTCGCCCATGACCCGGTCCGTGCTGTTCATCTGACTCGGCAATATCTGTCGCTCACCCACCGCCGAGGGGGTGTTGCGTACCATGGTGGCCAGGGCGGGGCAGGAGATACACGTCGACAGCGCCGGGACCGGCGGTTGGCACGTGGGCAAACCGCCCTACGAACCGGCGATCCGGGCCGCCGCGGCACGGGGCTATGACCTGAGCCGACTGCATGCGCGGCAAGTTGTGCCGGGCGACTTCGAGCGCTTCGACCTGATCGTGGGGATGGACGCGGACAACCTCGCCGCGATGCGGGCGCTACGCCCGACCGGAAACTCGACGCCGCTGCGGCTGATGCTGGACTATGCCGACGGGCCAACGGGCGCCCCGGTGCCCGACCCTTATCATACCGGCGACTTCGAAGAGGCACTGGACCTGATCGAGGCCGCGTCGCGCGGGTTGCTGGCAGCTCTGCGCGCCGAAACCGGGTGACCGGTCAGCCGCAATAGGTCTCTGCGGTGCGTCCGAAGGTCTTGTATTTCTTCCAGAACACCTCATGGCTTTGACGGTCCGATTGCCGGATCTCCTGCGCCATGTGCGGGTCCTTGAAGAATTTCGCAGCGAGCCGCTGTTCGGTGCCCGACAGAGTGAAATCCGCCACATCCTGGATGCAGCCGCAAAGCGCGCGGTTTGCCGCCGTGCGGTCCGATTTCAGACACGCCCGTTCAATGGTTCCGGCCTCTACCGCGGCCCCAGCCGCCAGCGTCAGCACCGCTGCGATTGCAAAAACTCTCATCTGTGCCCTCATCCCTTCCCGGATGCCTTGCCTACGCGCGCGACCATGCCAGATCGGGCCCGCGCTGCCAAAGCGGTTGGCCGAAAAGCGCCCCGATCGGCAAATCCGCGCCTATTGACCTTTCCTATGGCAGCAAGGTTAATCCCCCATTACGGCGGAAATCGGATACGGCGGAAATCGGACGGCGAGCATGTCAACCAAGCACAATCCCCATAACGACCATCATCAGCCCGACCACCGACAGCAGCAGCGCCCCCATATTGAGCGGCAGCACAGTGCGCAGAAGGGCGCGCATCTCGTCCTCGCAAGGCAGCGCCCGGCGGGCGTGCATCACGGTCGCGATGCAGCACACGAGACCCACCAGCCCCAAGACCGACACCACCGCCCCGCCCCAGATCAGCCAATCCATCGCAAGCTCCCTTCGTCGCTGGTCTGCGCCTAGCCCAGACGCCGCCCCGGGGCAAGGATCATGCGCTCTTGCAGCAGCGCGGCGGCGGCGTTACGCAGGGGCCCCGGGATCTCTTTGGAAGGCCGCAAGATGAGCGACAGCACCGCAATCGATACCTCTTACCGCGTCACAGCCGACGAGCTGCGCCAGTTCATAGAGCGATATGAACGGCTGGAAGCCGAGAAGAAGGAGATCGCCGATCAGCAAAAGGAAGTGATGGCCGAGGCCAAAGGGCGCGGCTATGACACCAAGGTCTTGCGCAAAGTCGTCGCGCTGCGCAAACGCGACAAGGACGATATCGCCGAAGAAGAGGCGGTGCTAGAGATGTACAAGGAAGCGTTGGGCATGTGAGCGGGGCCTTGCACCACCGCACCACAAGGCGTAGATCGCCCCTGTGCCGGCATAGCTCAGCTGGTAGAGCAACTGATTTGTAATCAGTAGGCCGGGGGTTCGAGTCCCTCTGCCGGCACCACTTTTCAATCCAAATACATCCAATAGCAGACGAAAATGCCTTGTATTTAGGGGTTTCGGTAACATATGTTGTCCGATGGCGCCCACCTCCATCCGCCTGCGTACCCCCCCCAAAGAGGGTATATTTGGGGGTACGCTGAGAGATTTGAAGCAGATCGCACCCCCAATGCCGCTCACCGATGCCAAAATTCGCAATCTTTCCAAAAGGTTGAAGCCCTACAAGGTTTCTGACTTTGCTGGGTTGTATATTTTGGTGAAGCCAAGCGGTTCGAAATCATGGCGATTCAAGTACCGGATCGATGGTTTAGAGAAACTCTTGGTAATTGGCGATTATCCCGGCGTGACGTTGGCCATTGCTCGCAAGGCGCGGGATGCCGCCAAAGCTGAGCTGGACATTGGTGTTGACCCATCTGAGGCCAAACAAGAAGCAAAGCGACTCAGCCGTGAGGCGAAGGGGCAAACCTTCGAAAAACTGGCGCTGATTTTTATTTCCAAAGCCGTCAAGGAGGGCCGCGCTCCGGCAACGATAGCCAAGACCGAATGGCTATTAGGCATGGCCAACGCCGAATTTGGCCGGAAACCGATTGCAGAAATAACATCGCCGATGGTCTTGCGTTGCCTCAAGAAGATCGAGGCCAAGGGCAACTATGAAACCGCCAAGCGCCTGCGCGCCAAGATTGGCGCGGTGTTTCGCTATGCGGTTGCCAACGGCATCGCTGACACAGACCCAACCTATGCACTACGCGATGCGCTAATCCGACCAACTGTGACGCCCCGAGCTGCGATCACCGAACCGACGGCGCTGGGCGCGCTTTTACGGGCTATTGACGGCTTCAATGGGCAGGTAACCACTCGGATCGCATTGCAGTTGCTGGCAATTCTCGTGCAGCGACCCGGCGAATTGCGCCACGCGAAATGGCCCGAATTCGATCTGGAGGCCGCAATCTGGTCAGTTCCGCCCGAACGCATGAAAATGCGTCGCCCGCATCGCGTCCCGTTGCCTGGGCAAGCGCAGGTACTGCTGTGGGACTTGCACATGGTCACGGGGCATGGCGACTACCTGTTTCCATCTCTACGATCTGTCGCACGCCCGATGTCCGAAAACACCTTGAATGCGGCGTTGCGGCGGATGGGGTTCAGCAGCGATGAAATGACTGCGCACGGTTTTCGGGCAACATTTTCGACGCTCGCCAATGAGAGCGGGATCTGGAATCCGGACGCGATTGAGCGTGCGCTGGCGCATGTCGAAGGCAATGCAGTGCGTCGCGCGTACGCGCGGGGTGACTATTGGGACGAGCGGGTGAAAATGGCCGATTGGTGGGCTGGATTTTTGGAGGATGTCAGGGCAGGCCAGCCTCTCAGTAACTACAAGGGATTCCATGGCGGAGATTGATGAGGCCACGCTAGTGGATTGAACGGGACGAAGGAGTCCGAATTGGGATTCCGTTCCCGCGTTGGCTGTGCGAGTCATGCTGATGCGCACAGGAGTTTTCTTCAAGGTCTCAGGCGAGGATCGATCCCGGCTTGAGGCGGTCATTTCGAACCCGTCTTCGCCGCAGAAGCATGTCTGGCGCTGCCGCATCGTGCGTCTGAGCGCCGATGGCGCCTGAACCTCATCGATCATGGCTGCGACTTCCAAGTCCAAGACCTGCGTCTGGCGCTGGCAGGAACGGTTCATGACAGAAGGTGTCGATGGTGGATTCAGGCGCGAAGCGCAACGTTTGTATTGAACCGTATTGTGAGCGTTTTTCCAAGTTCGTTTAGAAATGCCTCTGCTGGAGACCGAAAACCGAGGCATTTTCGGGGTGTCAGATTGATGGTCATTGCAACATCC
>JAAELR010000373.1 GCA_024226455.1 Paracoccaceae bacterium | reverse complement strand
CTACAAGCAGTTACCCATTCTCAAGCAGGCTCTCACCGAGCATCGCCCAAAAGGCCAGCTTGACCAGATCAAGGACGCCGCATAACCTTCAATCACGCAGCGCCGCTCAGGCGAGTTTCAACAAACAGTGGGACATTCCCGCATTGTTTTCCGCAAGGCTTAAGAGGATTTGGCGCCAAAAGCGTGCGATTTGCACCGGTGGTGTGTTTTGGGGATTTCGGTTTCTTGGGCGCTGTGTTCCATTGACGTGCAACATGTTCAGTGGAGGTCACAATAACGCGGCCTAACAAACCTGGAGAAGCAAATGGCGATCTGTTTCGCGCCGCTCTTGGGACCATCATCAATCCCAAGCATGAACTGGTTCGGCTTGCCGACGCCGTCAATTGGGATGGCTTTGATGATGCGTTTGGCGCGCTCTGCCATATCCATCCACACAAGACCCTGCTGTGGCGCACAAATGTCCGCTCCTGCGCGATGGTTCCCGCCGCGTCACCCCTCCCTACCGCCCTCTATCCTGAGGTGACTCGGAAAGGATTTCGTTACCGCGAAGGATCGGTTTGGGCTCGGAACTGGCAGGACTAGCGTCAGATCGACAGTTTCTTGAAGACCGGCTCCGGGATCAGCCGGATTACCAGCATCACGATCCGGTAGATGCCGGCGGTGTAAAGCACGTTGCGCTTCTTGCGTATGCCCTTGAGGATGTCGCGCGCCACGGCTTCGGGGGTGGTCATGAAGGGCTGTGGGCCAAGTCCCCAGGTCATCGCCGTGTCGACGGGGCCGGGCTTGACGGTCATTACATGCACGCCGCTGCGTCCCAGGCGGTTGCGCAGACCCGACAAGTAGGTCGCGAGCCCGGCTTTGGCGGCGCCGTACACATAGTTCGCCAACCGGCCACGGTCGCCCGCCACCGATCCGACGCCAACGATGGTGCCTTTGCCACGTGTTTCCAGTTCCGGCGCCAGCATCTGCAGGAACCGGGCCGGGCCGGTGAAGCTGTCTGTGACGGTGCCGTCGACCAGCGACGGGTCGGCGTCGATCTCGGCCTGATCCGGCATCGAGCCGACGAAGACCGCGGCGTTCAGCACGCCGGGTGCTTCTTGCGCGGTCTTCAGCAGGGCGGCAAACCCGCCGGGCTTGCGGGCGTCGAAACCCACCGCCTCGGCCTGCGCCGCCCCGCGCAAGCGGCAGTCCTGCGCCAGGCTTTTCAGGTCATCCATGTTGCGCCCGGCCAGCAGCAGGGCATCGCCGCGGCCCGCAAGCTCGCGGATAAAGACGCGTGCCATCGACGAGGTGGCGCCGAGAATGATCCATGTTTCGCTCATACCTTGTCCCTCAACCGCAGCCGCCGCACCAGGTCGGTCGCCAGCGCGCCCCCCGGGTCGGCCATTTGCACCGCTTCGCGCCAGGCGTCCAATTCCGGATACATCGCTCGCACGCGGTTGGGCGAGCCAAGCGAATCCTTGGCCAGGTAGATGCGTCCGCCGGCCTCTGCCGTGATATCCTCGAGGCCGCGGATCAGGTCGGCAGCGCCGGGGCGTGCGGGAAAATCGACGGCAAGCGTGTAGCCCTCCATCGGGAAGCTCATAAAGCCCGCGCGGCCCGATCCCATGCGTTTCAGAACCGCCAGCGGCGAGGCCAGCCCGGCGTCGGATATGCGCCGCAGCATCTCGCGCAGGGCCTCGGCCTCGGCCAGCGGCACGACGCACTGGAACTGGTGAAAGCCGCGCTTGCCGTAAAGCCGGTTCCAGTCGTGGATCCGGTCGAGCGGGAAAAAGAACTCGCCCAGCGGCTTGACCATGGAACGACCGCGCGCCGGCACACGGCGGTAATAGGCGGCGTTGAACAGCCTGACCACCGGCGACGACAGCGCAAAACCCGGTGCGTCCATCGGCACCGTTTTCGACCGTTTCATCGGTGGAACCAGCCCGGCTCCGGTCTCGGCCTCCTCCAGAATGCCGCGGCCCATGGCGGTGCCCTTGGCGGTGGCGTCGATCCAGCCCACTGAATAGGTCGCCTCGGACCCGTCGAGCAGCGCGAGATGTTCGTCCAACCCCTCGGCCCGGCGTTCGGTGACGGTGACGATGTCGCCCTTGCAACGCGCCAGCTTCAACTCGGCGGATGTGATCACCCCGGTTTGGCCCAGCCCGCCCATGGTGGCACGGAACAACTCTGAGTCCTGCGTCACCCGCTGTTCGCCCTGCCCATTGATCAGGGTAAGCGCGCTGACATGCTGGCCGAATGTCCCCGCACCGTGATGGTTCTTGCCATGCACATCATGGGCAACCGAGCCGCCCACGGTGGCAAAGCCGGTGCCCGGCATCGCCGCCGGCAGCCAGCCGCGCGGCGCCATCACGGCGACAATCTCGCCCAGGCTCAGCCCCGCCTCGACCGTCAACATACCGGTCTCGGGGTCAAAGCCCAAGAACCGGTCCAGCCGCGACATGTCGACGGCGCGGCCACCGGAATTCAGACAGGCATCGCCATAGGACCGGCGGTTGCCGATAGCAGGGGTCAACCCCTCGGCCAGCGCCGCGCCCAGCACCGAGCGCCGTTCCGGCCTTGCCAGCTCTCCTTCGGCCCGCAGCGCCCGGCCCCAGCCGGCATATTCAGCGGTGTTCCAGCGCATCGCGGTTCCTCTTCGACTTGGCCTCGGCCAGCGGGAAGACCAATAGCCCGATCCCGATGGCGAACCATAATGTTGTGACGCGGATGATCAGCGTTGCGGGCACAGACACCTCCAGCGGCACGCCCTCCAGCATCAAAAGGCCGATCATTGCCGCCTCGGCGCCGCCCACGCCGCCCGGAGCGCCGGTCAGCCCGCCCGCCAGGGTGGCGAATACGAAGATACCCATCGCCGCCCAAAGCCCGATGCCGGACCCCATCCAGCCAAGCAGCAGGTGAAAGGCATATCCCTCGGCCATCCAGCCCACCAGCCCAAGGCAGGCGGCACTGGCGACAACAGACGGCGCGGAAAACCGCTGCAGCGATCGGGCCGCCGACCGGATACGAGCGAACAGCCGCGGCCAGCGGCGGATCCGGGCATAGCCTGCCGAGGCAAGCCCGGCCAGCAGGGCAGGGCGTGTCGCCACAAAGGCCAGGATAAAGGCCCCGATCACCACCGGAACGGCACCCGCCATGCCCGCCGCCGACAAGGCCACGGCAATTGCCAGGATCAGCGCCATCGCGACCAGATCGGATGCGCGGTCCATCAGCACCAGCGGCGCGGTCCTTGCAAAGGTCCAGCCGGTCTCGCGCCGCAGCCAGCGCATCCGCACCAACTCTCCGACCCGTCCCGGGGTCACGCTCATTGCGAAGCCGCCCAGAAAGTGGCGCATGTTCTGCATCAGCCCGGTGGGCAGGCCCAGACGGCGGGCAAAAAAATGCCAGCGCAGGCCGCGCAGCGCATAATTGGCCAGGCTCAGGGCAAGCAGCGCCACGACCTGCCACGGTGCAAGCTGCCGGATCTGCTGCATTGTCTCATGCCAGCCGGTCGCCGCTGCCAGGCTGGCAAGCCCCGCGACAACCAGTGCAAACAACCCCGCCAACAGCGCAATATCGCGATAGCGGCGCGCCGGAGCGGCGGCGCCGGCGCCGTCTTGGGCGCGCAGAGGTGGGTTGGTGTTGCTCATGACCATATCGACGCCGTTCTAGAGACAGACTTGGGCAGAAATGTGGTGTTGTTTCGAATTTGGCAACGAAAAAACACCCGGCGCAACAAACCAAATCGGGGGCCCGCATGGGCCCCCGCAATTCTCTGCATCCTGGCGGGTCTGGCTCAGACGATACTCGCCTCGGTCGCGGCGATCATGTCCTCGCGGCTGACGCCCGGCGCCAGTTCGGCGATGTGCAGGCCGCGATGGGTGACGTCCAGCACGCCCAGATTGGTGATGATGCGATCAACCACGCCTTTGCCGGTCAGCGGCAGTGTGCAGTGATGCAGCACCTTCGATTCACCGTGCTTGTTTTGGTGGTCCATCACCACAACGACACGGCCAACACCGGCGACGAGGTCCATCGCGCCGCCCATGCCCTTGACCAGCTTGCCCGGGATCATCCAGTTCGCCAGATCGCCCTTTTCGTCGACCTCCATGGCGCCCAGGATCGCAAGCGCGATCTTGCCGCCCCGGATCATGCCAAAGCTGGTGGCGCTGTCGAAATAGCTGGTGTGCTCCAGCGCGGTAACGGTCTGCTTGCCGGCGTTGATCAGATCGGCGTCGATCTCGTCTTCGGTCGGGAAGGGGCCGATGCCCAGCATCCCGTTTTCCGACTGCAGTGTGACATGCACGTCGTCGGGTACGTAGTTGGCCACCAGCGTCGGAATACCGATGCCGAGGTTCACATACATCCCGTCTTCAAGTTCTTTCGCGGCCCGTTCGGCCATCTGGTTCCGGTCCCAAGGCATTTGTCAGGTCCTCCTCTTAGGCCGCACGGGTGGTGCGTTGTTCGATCCGCTTCTCGTGCTGGCCCTGGATCAGGCGGTGCACATAGATGCCGGACAGGTGAACGTGGTCGGGTTCAAGGCTGCCCACGGGCACGATCTCTTCGACCTCCATCACACAGGTACGCCCGCACATGGCCGCCGGAGGGTTGAAGTTTCGCGCGGTCTTGCGGAAAACCGCGTTGCCGGTCTCATCCGCCTTCCACGCCTTGACGATAGCCAGATCCGCGACGATGCCACGCTCCAGGATATAGGTCTCGCCGTCGAATTCCTTTTCATCCTTGCCATCGGCAATGACCGTTCCGACGCCGGTGCGGGTGTAGAACCCCGGGATGCCACAGCCACCGGCGCGCATACGCTCGGCCAGGGTGCCCTGGGGGTTGAACTCCAGCTCCAGCTCGCCGCTCAGATACTGGCGCATGAATTCGGCGTTTTCGCCGACATAGGAACTGACCATCTTCTTGACCTGCCGGGTCTGCAACAGCACGCCCAGCCCGAAATCGTCAACCCCGGCGTTGTTGGACACAACGGTCAGGTTCCTGGTGCCCGCGTCGCGGATCGCCGCGATCAGGTTTTCGGGGATCCCACAAAGGCCGAAGCCGCCCGAGGCAATCAACATTCCGTCATGCAGCAGCCCGTCCAGCGCCGCTGCCGCGCTGTCGTAGATCTTTTTCATGGAAATCCTCCGCAAATCCGTCGAGCCCCTATTGCCGGGCCGCCTGCAGAGAGTCAATTCACATGCTGCACCGCGGCGGGGCGCCTACTTGCCCTTTGCCGGGGTCTTCTTGCGCGTCGTCTTGCGGCCGCCCTTCTTTGATGCCTTCTCGGCAATCAGCGCCACCGCCATCTCCATGGTCACGTCGCCCGGCTCGGTTCCCTTGGGAAGCGTCGCGTTGACCTTGTCCCATTTGACGTAAGGTCCGTACCGGCCGTCCATCACATTGACCGGCCCGCCGCTCTCGGGATGCTCGCCCAGCTGTTTCAGCGCCTTGGTCGGGGCACTTCGCCCGCGCCCCGGATTTGCCCGCTTCTCGGCAAGCAGTTCCACCGCCCGGTTCATCCCGATCTCCAGAACATCCGCAGGGTCCTTGAGGTTGGCGTAGACGCCCTTTTCCTCGGCGGGCGCCTTGTGATGCAGATAGGGCCCGAACCGCCCGAAATTGGCCGTTATCATGCCGCCGTCGGGATGCTCCCCGACCTCGCGCGGCAGGCTGAGCAGCGTCAGCGCCTTTGCCAGGTCCATGTCATCCTTCGACCAGCCCCGCGGTAAAGAGGCGCGCGGGGGCTTTTTGTTCTCTGGTGTGGGCTCGCCGCGCTGGACATAGGGCCCGAACCGTCCGGACTTCAGCCAGATATCGTCGCCGCCATCCTCGCCCAGCACCCGCTCGTCGCCCTCGGCGCCCTCGCCGGCAATGGGTCGGGTATAGCGGCACTCGGGATAGTTGCCGCATCCGACGAAACCGCCGGTGCGAGAGGTCTTCAGGTGCAGCTTGCCGGCGCCGCAAAGCGGGCAGATGCGCGGGTCGGTGCCATCCTCGCGCGGCGGGTAGAGCTGCGGGGCAAGCGCCTCGTCGAGCTTGTCGAGCACTTCCGTGATGCGCAGTTCGGTGGTCTCGTCAATCTGCGCCTTGAAATCCCGCCAGAACCGGTCGAGTACGCTCTTCCAGTCACGCTCGCCCGCCGTGATGTCATCCAGTTCCTCTTCCAGATTGGCGGTGAACTCATAGCCGACATATTTGCGAAAGAAGTTCAGCAGGAAGATCGTGACGATCCGGCCCTTGTCTTCGGGAAACAGCCGGTTCTTGTCCTTGCGGACATATTCGCGGTCCTGGATCGTGGTGATCACAGAGGCATAGGTCGAGGGCCGGCCGATACCCAGTTCTTCCATCTTCTTGACCAGCGTCGCCTCGGTGTAGCGCGGCGGCGGCTGGGTAAAGTGCTGCTCGGACGTAACGGCCCGTTTTTGCGCAGCCTCGCCCTGGTTGATTGCCGGCAGACGCTTGTCGTCGTCGTCGATCACATGGTCGTCGCGGCCCTCCTCATAGACCCGCATGAAGCCGTCGAACAGCATCACCTGACCGGTGGCACGCAGCCCGACCTGACCGTCGGCGCTGGCCACCTCCACCGTGGTGCGCTCCAGCCGGGCGGCCTGCATCTGGCTGGCAATGGTGCGTTTCCAGATCAGGTCATAAAGCTTGCGCTGATCGGCCTCGCTGATCCTCAGATCGCGCGGATGCAGCGACATATCGGTCGGCCGGATGCATTCATGCGCTTCCTGGGCGTTCTTGGCCTTGTTTTTGTACATCCGCGGGCTGCCAGGTACATATTCGGCACCATAACGTTGCTTGATGGTGTCGCGCGCGGCATGTACCGCCTCTGGCGCCATGTCGATGCCGTCGGTCCGCATATAGGTGATCAGACCCGCCTCATATAGCCTTTGCGCGGCGCTCATCGTGGCCCGTGCGCCAAAACCGAACTTGCGGCTGGCCTCCTGCTGCAGGGTCGAGGTCATGAAAGGGGCGGCCGGGTTGCGGTTGCCGGGCTTGGCCTCGACCGACTGCACCTGCAGCGCGCGGCTCTCGATGGCCTGCACCGCCAGTTCGGCTTGGGTGGCATTGCCGATCGACATCTTGTCGAGCTTTTGGCCCGCCAGCACGGTCAGCCGGGCCTCGTATTCCTGGCCGCGAGGGGTGGAGAGGATGGCCTTGACCGACCAGTATTCCTGCGCCTTGAACGCCTCGATTTCCATTTCGCGCTCTACGATCAGCCGCAGGCAGACCGATTGCACCCGGCCGGCGCTGCGCGCGCCGGGCAGCTTGCGCCACAGCACCGGGCTCAGGTTGAAACCCACCAGATAGTCCAGCGCCCGGCGCGCCAGATAGGCCTGCACCAGGTCCCGGTCGACCTGGCGCGGGTTCTTCATGGCTTCGGTCACCGCGGATTTGGTGATGGCGTTGAACACCACGCGGCTGACCGGCGTGTCCTTCTTGATGGCGCGCCGTTTGCGCAGAGCCTCTTCCAGGTGCCAGCTGATCGCCTCGCCCTCGCGGTCGGGGTCGGTTGCGAGGATCAGGGCGTTGTCGCCCTTCAGCGCGTCCGCGATGGCCTTAACGTGTTTGCGGCTGTCGGTGCCGACCTCCCATTTCATCTCGAATTCATGCTCGGGATCCACCGAGCCGTCCTTGGGCGGCAGGTCGCGCACATGGCCGTAGGACGCCAGAACGGTGAAACCCTTGCCTAGATATTTGTTGATTGTCTTCGCCTTTGCTGGCGATTCGACCACGACGACGGGCATGGATTTCCTTTCGACTCGATGGCGACTGCTCTGGCGGCGCAAAATGTGGGTTGTCGGTACGCTTTGTCAATGAGCCTCGGGAGCAATCCGAAGGCACGTGGTTTTCCCAGCGATTTCAGTGGGCTTGCGGGTCTTTCCGGCTCTGCAGGTGAGTTTTCGGGGGAAATTCGCCTGCCGAGACGCGCGATTTTCCGGCGCTGGGCGGGCATCTGGGCCAATGGGCTCTGCTGTCATCGGTGCAACCGGGTTTCGGCAGACCCGGAGATTGGGCGCATGGCCTGGCCAGTGCTGTTTTGTCCGGTTTGTCGCGGCTTGTATATAGGCGCGGGGGGGGAGCGCGCCGGGTTCAGGCCAGGGCCAGCAAGCCGCCGGGCTGGCGGGCGATCCGGCCCTCCAGTTCCAGCGTGACAAGCTCTGGCGACACGGTTCCCGCAGGCACTCCGAGATCGCGGATCAGCTGGTCTTCGGCCACCGGGCTGGGGCCAAGACGTGCAAGAATGTCGCGGTGCAGACCGGTGGTCTTTGACAGATCGCGCTTTTCCGGCCCGGCCCCGGGCACCGTTGCCGCCCGGCGCGTTTCCGGGCGCTGCGCCGGTGCGTCGTTCCTGGCCTCCGGCGACGCGGTGCGGTCAGATACTTGCGGCCCTTCCGGTGACGTCGTTTCGCCTGGGCTCTGCGGGCATTTCTCAGGCTCGTTGCTCTGCACGGCTGCCGGATTGCCCGCCGCGCGATCGGTCAAGACCTCGATGACATCCCCGGTGCCGCGCACCAGGGTCGCGCCGTCGCGGATCAGCATGTTGCAGCCAGCCGCGCGCGCGTCGAAGGGATGTCCCGGCACCGCCAGAACCTCGCGCCCCTGATCGAGCGCGTCGCGGGCGGTGATCAGGCTGCCCGATTTCGCGGCCGCCTCGACCACCACCACGGCCATGGCCAGGCCAGAGATGATGCGGTTGCGGGTCGGGAAATGCCGCGCCTGCGGCTGCACTCCCATGGGTTGTTCCGAGACCCGCAGCCCGCGTTCGGCGATCTCCTGAGCCAGAACCGCGTTTTCGGCCGGATAGACGACATCGACACCGCCGGCCATCACCGCCAGCGTTCCGTGCTCGAGCGCGGCCAGATGAGCCGCCGTGTCGACGCCGCGGGCCAGCCCGGAAACCACGGTGAAACCGGCCTCGCCGAGTCCCTCGGCCAGGGCGCGGGCCATGCGGGTACCCAGGCTAGAGGCATTGCGTGCGCCAACCAGCGCTACCATCGGCCGGCTCAGCATGGTTGCATCGCCAAGCAGCCACAGGAAGGGCGGTGCATCGGGCAGGTCGGTCAGGGCGACAGGATAGCCGGGCGCACCATGGGCGATCAGTCGGGCGCCGGCCATGTGCCCGGCGCGGAATTCCTGTTCGGCAACGGCGCGGGGGCAGGGCGCATATTTCTCGACACCGGCGGTGCGGGCGACCTCGGGCAGCGCGGCCAGCGCCGCTTCTGCCGATCCGTGTTCCACCATCAACCGATGAAAGGTCGTCGGGCCGACCCTGCGAGAACGCAAGAGACGAAGCCAGGAGACCCAATCTTCCTCGCTTCGGGGGGGGGTGAGGGGGTGGGGTGAAGGGAGTAAATCCTCGGCCATTCTGGCTCCGTCGTCTTGCAAGAACAGTTTGCGCCGGAAACGGTTAACGCCCGGTGAATCGCCAAAAGAAACTGAGATGTCTTAATTTTTTTATTGATAATAAAGGGAAAATCGACGCCAGAAAAACGCCGAGGGTACGAATCACCTGACCGCTCCGGGTAGAAAAGGCGTCTGCCTCCCCGCCGGTTTGCCGCCTGGCTCTTGTTTCTGGTTTCAAATACGAGGCGGCGGGGGGTGCGGGGGGCAGAGCCCTCCGCTTCGGTCGGATCGCGTCAGCGATCTGAAATCCCTACGGCGCGGAACCGCCGACGGTCAACCCGCCCATCAGCAATGTCGGCTGGCCGACGCCCACTGGCACCCATTGGCCGGCCTTGCCGCAATTGCCGATCCCCGGATCCAGCGCCATGTCATTGCCGATCGCCCGGATCTGCCGCATCGCCGCCGGACCGTCGCCGACAAGCGTCGCGCCCTTTACCGGCGCGCCGACGACACCGTTCCTGACCCGGTAGGCCTCGGTGCAGGAAAACACGAATTTCCCGTTGGTGATGTCCACCTGCCCGCCGCCGAAACCCACCGCATAGATACCGTCCTTCAGCTCTGCCACGATGTCTTGCGGCGCCGTGTCGCCGCCCAGCATCAGCGTGTTGGTCATCCGCGGCATCGGGATATGGGCATAGCTCTGGCGCCGACCGTTGCCGGTGGGCGCTGCCCCCATCAGACGGGCGTTCTGCCGGTCCTGCATATAGCCCACCAGAACCCCGTCCTCGATCAGCACGTTGCACCCCGAAGGCGTGCCCTCGTCATCCACGGTGATAGAGCCGCGCCGGTCCGGGATCGTGCCATCGTCCAGCACCGTCACCCCCGGGGCCGCCACACGGTGGCCCATCAGACCGGCAAAGGCAGAGGTTTGCTTGCGGTTGAAGTCGCTTTCCAGACCGTGCCCGACGGCCTCGTGCAGCAATATCCCCGGCCACCCGGCGCCCAGCACCACGTCCAACCTGCCAGCAGGGGCGGGCTCGGCGGCCAGGTTGACCTGCGCGATGCGCAGCGCCTCGCGCGCCGTGGCCTGCCAGTGCCCGGCCTCCAGCAGCCCGGTCAGCCCGAACCGCCCGCCACCGCCGGACATGCCGGTCTCGCGGCGGCCGTTTTCTTCGACGATAACCGACACGTTCAACCGCGTCATCGGTCGCGCGTCGCGCACCAGGTGTCCCTCGGGGCGCAGAATCTCGACCTCCTGCATCGAGGCCGCCAGCGTGGCGGAAACCTGCACCACGCGCCGGTCCAGATCCCGCGTAAAGGCATCGATCTCGCGCAGGGTCTCGATCTTCAGCGGAAAACCGGCATCGGCCATGGGATCGCCGTCGCCGTAAAGTCGGGTATTGGTGCAGGCCGGCGCATCCGCCAGCACCCCGCCGCCACTGCCGACCGCCAGCCGCGCGGTGGCCACGGCGCGTTTCAACGCAGCCTCGGATATCTCGGTGGAATGCGCGTAACCGGCCGTCTCGCCGCGCACCGCGCGCAGCCCGAAGCCTTCCGACGCGTCATAACTTGCCGTCTTCACCCGCCCGTCGTCAAAGGCGATCACCTCGGATCGCCGCCGCTCCAGGAACAGCTCGCCATCGTCGGCGCCGGCCACGGCCTGGCGCAGAGATTCCAGTGCTGCGGCCTGATCCAGGGCCGACTCGAAGGGGCGGAAAGGGGTATCTGACATCTGTTTCGGTCCTGTCGCGTATTTGATCTAGATCAAAAAAAGCGGCGAATGCCGCGAAGGAATTGCTTGAGCGCAGGTGCACAATATGGTTTCAAATGCTCCAGAGACAACGGGATTCCGCCCGGCAGAGAGGAGTTCCGGCAACGCGGCGGTGAAATCCGCCAGGCCGAACAGGAATTGGACATGCGTCTGAACAACAAACTTTGGGGCCTTGTGGCTGCACTCGGGGCAACTTTGGCGGGCTGGGCCGCGTCTGCGCAGGAAGGGCTCGAGAGCATCGGCAAGCCGGTGCCGCAGGGGGTTGGTTTTCAACCTGCTGCCACGTCACTGGCGACCAACCAGCAATGGCTCGACGGTATGGTGCTGGCGATCATTACCGCGATCACCGTTTTCGTGATGCTGCTGCTGCTGATCGTGATTGTCCGCTATAACAGCCGCGCCAATCCGACACCGGCCAAATTCACCCATAATTCGCCTATCGAGGTGACCTGGACCGTGGTCCCGATCGTGATCCTTGTGTTCATCGGCTCGTTCTCGCTGCCGACGCTGTTCGAGCAGCAGGAGATCCCCGAGGCCGATGTGGTGATCAAGGCGACCGGCAACCAATGGAACTGGACCTATGAGTATCCCGACGAGGGTCTGGAATTTCTCAGCGTCATGCTGGAGCGCCAGGAACTGGCCGAATATGGCTATCAGGACGATGAGTACCTGTTGGCCACCGACACCGCCGTGGTGGTTCCGACCGGCAAGGTCGTCGTGGTTCAGGTTACCGCCACGGACGTGATCCACAGCTGGGCCATTCCTGCCTTCGGCGTCAAGCAGGACGGCGTGCCGGGCCGCCTGGCGGAACTGTGGTTCAATGTCGACGAGGGCATGGAGGGCATTTATTTCGGCCAGTGTTCCGAGCTTTGCGGCAAGGATCACTCTTATATGCCGATCACCGTCAAGGCCGTGAGCCAGGAAGACTATGACGCCTGGCTGGCCGGTCCGGCCCAGGAGTTTGCCATCGACAGGCTGCCGAGCGCGGTCGAACTGGCCTCGGCCGAGTAATGTGGGGCAGGTGCGTGCTTGCACGCATTTGTGGCTGAAGGAAGATCATGACCGACGCAACCGTCATCACACGCGAAGATCAGGGCGAGGCCGACTTTGGCGACTACTTCGCCTTGCTGAAGCCGCGCGTGATGTCGCTGGTGATCTTCACTGCGCTGGTGGGGCTGCTGGTGGCGCCGGTTCCTGTGCATCCGGTCGTCGGTCTCTCGGCGATTTTGTTCATCGCCATCGGGGCCGGGGCCTCTGGCGCGCTGAACATGTGGTGGGACGCCGATATCGATGCGGTGATGCAACGCACCGCCAGCCGCCCGGTGCCATCGGGCAAGGTAGAGCCGGGCGAGGCGCTGGCCATCGGCCTGGCGCTTTCGGTCATGGCGGTGGTGATGCTGGCGCTGGCCGCAAACATCCTGGCCGCGGCGCTTTTGGCCTTCACCATCTTCTTTTACGCCGTGGTCTATTCCATGTGGCTGAAGCGCTGGACGCCGCAGAACATCGTCATCGGCGGCGCCGCGGGCGCCTTCCCGCCGATGATCGGCTGGGTTGCCGCAACCGGCTCTGTCAGCCTCGAATCGATGCTGATGTTCGCGCTGATCTTCGCCTGGACCCCGCCGCATTTCTGGGCGCTGGCCCTGTTCATGAAGTCGGATTACCACAAGGCCAGGGTGCCGATGCTGACCGTGACCCACGGCCGCCGCGTCACCCGCAACCACATCCTGGGTTACACGCTGGCGCTGGTGCCGGTGTCGCTGGGCCTTGCGCTTACCTCGATCGGCGGCCCGGTCTACCTGACCGCCGCTTTGCTGCTCAACGCCTGGTTCCTGGCCTCGGTGATCGCCGTCTGGCGCCGTGACGAACCCAGCGCCAAAGCCGACAGCTACAAGGTAGAGAAAACCGCCTTCCGGGTGTCGCTCTACTATCTCTTTTTGCATTTCGGCGCGCTTTTGGCCGATGCCACACTGGGGTGGGCCGGATGGTGATGGCGATCAGGGCGGAACATGAACTGCACAGGCGCCGGTTCAGCCGCAATGCCGGCGTGGGCCTTGCGCTTTTGGGTTTCGTGGTGCTGGTCTTCGCGCTGAGCGTGGTGAAAATCTCCAGGCACGGGCCGGTCGAGGGGTTCGACCACACGCCGCGGCACTCGCTGACGGAACCCGGGCAATGAGCCGGCAGGCCAACCACAAGACCGCCGCCCTGGCCGTGGGCGTGGTGCTGACCATGGGCTCTCTGGCCTGGGCGTCGGTGCCTTTCTACGACTGGTTCTGCCGGGTCACCGGATTTGGCGGCGAACCGGGCGTGGCGACAGCCGGCAGCGACGTGGTGCTGGATCGGACCATCACCATACGCTTTGACGCCTCGCTGGCGCGTGACATGCCGTGGCAGTTCCGCCCCGCCCTGCGTCAGATGGACCTGAAGATCGGCGAGACCGGGCTGGCCTTTTACGAGGCCTACAACCCCACCGACCGCCCTGTCGCCGGATCGGCCAGCTACAATGTGACGCCCTACCAGGCTGGCGCATTCTTCACCAAGATCGACTGTTTCTGTTTCGAGGAGCAGGTGCTGCAACCGGGCGAGCGGGTGCAGATGCCGGTGACCTTCTATGTCGACCCCGATATGGTGACCGATCGTGACGCCAGGCACCTGCACCAGATCACGCTCAGCTACACGTTCTACGAAATCGACCTGCCGCAACAGGCCCGGACGGCCCTGAGACCTGCGGCAGGCGCAAGTTACAACTAGCCTAAAAGGACGAGGGAGCCCTTCTCATGGCGCATGCCAAGAACCACGACTATCACATCCTGAGCCCCTCGATCTGGCCCCTGGCAGGCGCCGTGTCGGGCTTTGTCATGCTGTTCGGCTTCGTCCTGATGGTGTCGCCTGAAGTCGGCAGCAACCAGCCCTGGATGTTCCTGATCGGCCTTGTCGGTGTCGGCTACACCATGTTCGCCTGGTGGTCGGACGTGGTCGCCGAGGGCCATGCCGGCGATCACACCCCGGTGGTGCGGATCGGCCTGCGGTTTGGCTTCATCCTGTTCATCATGTCCGAGGTGATGTTCTTTGCGGCGTGGTTCTGGAGCTTCCTCAAGCACGCCATGTATCCCATGGACCCCGACGGCATGAGCCCGATGGTCGACGGCATCTGGCCGCCCGCGGGTATCGAGACCTTCGACCCTTGGCATCTGCCGCTGATCAACACGCTGATCCTGTTGCTGTCGGGCTGTGCCGCGACCTGGGCGCACCACGCCATAGCCCACGAAAACAACCGCCGCGATCTGGTCCGGGGCCTGGCGGTCGCCGCGCTTCTTGGCGGGCTCTTCACCTTCTTTCAGGCCTATGAATACAGCCACGCGGGCTTTGGCTTTGCCGGCAACATCTATGGCGCCAACTTTTTTATGGCCACAGGCTTTCACGGGCTTCATGTGATCATCGGCACCATCTTCCTGCTGGTCTGCCTTGGCCGGGCCATGAGGGGCCACTTCACACCCGAGCGTCACGTCGGGTTCGAGGCCGCCACCTGGTACTGGCACTTCGTCGACGTGGTCTGGCTGTTGCTCTTCACCGTGGTCTATATCTGGGGCCGCTGACGCAAACCGGCCTCGACCGGGCCCTGTCCCGGTCGGCAACTGGCAACGAGTTCAGCAGTGCGTTGGCCTGGGCCCGCCGCCCCGCTGCATTATCGGGGTGGCTCGGGAATAGGCCAGTTTCTCGCGATGGGGGTAAGCGGTGTGAAAGAGCTTCTTCATGTGGGCTGTGGCCCCAAGACCATCAAGCATCTGCCCGGGTTCTTCCGCACCGGTTGGCGCGAAAGCAGGCTGGATATCGACCCGGGCGTCTCTCCGGACATTCTGGCGTCGCTGACAGATTTGTCCGGTATCGAAAGCGACCGGTTCGACGGGCTTTGGTCGTCGCACAATATAGAGCATGTGTTTCCCCACGAAGCTGCCGGTGTCTGCCAAGACTTCCGGCGGGTCCTG
Organism: Paracoccaceae bacterium; assembly: GCA_024226455.1. Taxonomy (GTDB): domain Bacteria; phylum Pseudomonadota; class Alphaproteobacteria; order Rhodobacterales; family Rhodobacteraceae; genus JAAELR01. The sequence goes on along the minus strand of JAAELR010000373.1, from coordinate 7,332 downwards.
CGGCCGGACGGTTTCGCGGTGATCACCTGCCCGGATATCCGGGTGCCGCTGCAGGCGGCATTGAAGGACGGATTGGACGCGGCCATCTGTCAGTCGGGCATGGGGCCAATCTCGGCGCGCGATATCCTGTTTGGCCATCAGGCATCCATCGCGGCGGGCAACGCGTTCATGGCGCATCGCAACGGGTTCGATCTGACGTCCCTGCGCGACGTGCTGCAACAGGCCGGGTTCCGGCGCATCGTGGGCAAACGCGTGGGGCGAAACCTGTGGTTCATTGCCGGTGGCTTCGATAGCAACGAGACAGCCAGGGCCCGGCTGGAAGATATCCTTGCCCAGGCAGAATAGCGCCTGCCGGAGACGACAAACCAATGCGCAAAGACATGTGGGTTCCGCTGATATTCGGGCTGGCCGGGGTTGCCATCCTGATCTCGCTGGGCAACTGGCAGACCCGCCGCCTTGGTGAAAAGCGGGTGCAACTGGCCGAGATCGACCGGCGCATCGCCGCCGCACCCGTCGGCCTGCCCTCAGCGCCAGACCCGGTGGTGGACAAGTACCTGCCGGTTCGGGCCGCGGGCACGCTGACCGGAGAGCAGGTCGTCGTGCTCGCCTCGCTGAAACAGATCGGCGCCATTCACCGCATCATTTCGGTGCTGGACACCGGCGAACGGCGGGTTCTGGTGGATCGCGGCTATCGGTCGTTGCTTGCACATGCCGGCTATCTGCCGACCGGGACGATCAAGCTGACCGGCAACCTGCACTGGCCCGACGAAACCGACAGCTACACCCCCGAGCCCGAGATGAAGGGCGGTGTATGGCTGTATTTCGCCCGCGACGTAAGGGCCTTGGCTGACCGGCTGAACACCGAGCCTCTGCTGATCGTGGCCCGCGAGATCACGCCCGAAGACCCGCAGCTGACGCCGCTGCCGGTGACCTCGGCACTCATCCCCAATGATCACCTGGAATACGCCATCACCTGGTTTTTGCTCAGCTTGGTCTGGGCGGGGATGACAGCGTACCTGCTCTGGCGTATCAGGCAGCGAACCGTCTGATACCCGAGAGCGACATGCGCTATATCTCCACCCGCGGCAACGCGCCCGAACTGAACTTCGAAGAGGCCATGCTGACCGGGCTCGCCCGCGACGGCGGGCTTTACCTGCCTGCCGGGATCCCGGTGATGGATACCGCCGAAATCGCCGCGCTGGCCGGGTTGCCCTACGAAGAGATCGCATTCTCGGTCATGCGGCCCTTTGTCGGCGACAGCTTTGGCGACGATGAGTTCCGCGCCATCATCGCCCGCGCCTATGCCGGCTTTCGCCACACCGCCCGCGCGCCGCTGGTGCAGCTTGGCCCCAACCATTTCCTGCTGGAACTGTTCCACGGGCCGACTCTGGCCTTCAAGGACTTCGCCATGCAGCTGATCGGCCAGCTGTTTCAGGCCGCACTGGCGCGGCGGGGCGAGCGCGTCACCATCGTCGGGGCCACCTCGGGCGATACCGGCAGTGCGGCGATCGAGGCCTTCAGGGGCCTCGAAAACGTCGATGTCTTCATCCTCTTCCCGCGCGGCCGGGTCAGCGAAGTGCAGCGCCGCCAGATGACCACGCCCGCCGCCGCCAACGTGCACGCGCTGGCGGTAAACGGCGATTTTGACGACTGCCAGGCGCGGCTGAAGGACATGTTCAACGACTTCGACTTTCGCGACGGCGTGCGCCTCGCCGGCGTCAACTCGATCAACTGGGCCCGGGTGCTGGCCCAGGTCGTGTATTACTTCTCTGCCGCCACCAGCCTTGGCGCACCGCACCGCGTGGTGGATTTCACCGTGCCCACGGGCAATTTCGGCGATATCTTCGCCGGCTACATCGCTAAACGCATGGGCCTGCCCATCGGCCAGCTGGTCATTGCCACCAACCAAAACGACATCCTGCACCGCACCATCGCCACGGGCGAACACACCAAGCACGGCGTTACCGCCTCGATCAGCCCGTCCATGGACATCCAGGTCTCCAGCAATTTCGAACGCGCGCTCTACTATGCCTATGATCAGGACCCCGCCGCCGTGGCCCACGAGATGCAGGCATTGCAGACCGAGGGCGGCTTCAGCGTCAGCCAGGGCGCGCTGCAGGCCTTGCGGGAAACCTTTGCCAGCGGCCGCGCCAGCGAGGACGAAACCAGCGCCACCATTGCCGCGCAGCGCGAGGCGACCGGCGAAATCCTTTGCCCGCATTCCGCTGTCGGGGTCAAGGTGGCGGGCGAACATATGGGCCGGAACCCGATGATCACGCTGGCCACAGCGCATCCCGCCAAGTTCCCCGATGCGGTCGAGGCTGCGACCGGAACGCGCCCCCCCTTGCCCCCACATATGGCAAGCCTTTATGAGCGTGCAGAGCGCGTGACCGAGGTCGAAAACGACCTGGGCGCACTGCAAGACCTGATCAGGGACCGTATCGCCAAGTGACCGTCGATCTGCATGAACTCTCAAACGGCTTCCGCATCGTCACCGAAGACATGCCGGGCCTGAAATCCGCCGCCTTGGGCATCTGGGTCATGGCCGGCGGGCGCCATGAACGGATCGACCAGAACGGCATTGCGCATTTTCTCGAACATATGGCCTTCAAGGGCACCAGGCGCCGCAGCGCCCTGCAGATCGCCGAGGAAATCGAGGATGTGGGCGGCTATATCAACGCCTATACCAGCCGCGAGATGACCGCCTACTTCGCCCGCGTGCTGCAAGATGACGTACCGCTGGCGCTGGATGTGATCAGCGACATCGTGCTGAACCCGGTGTTCGACGAGGCAGAGATCGAGGTCGAGCGCGGCGTCATCCTGCAAGAGATCGGCCAGGTTCTCGACACCCCCGACGACGTGGTGTTCGACTGGCTGCAAGAGGTCGCCTATCCCGAACAACCCCTTGGCCGCACCATCCTTGGGCCCTGCGAGCGGGTCAGCAGTTTTGGCCGCGCCGATCTGTCCAGCTTCGTGGCAGAGCAGTACGGCCCCGAAAAGATGATCCTGTCGGTGGCCGGTGCCTTTGACCGGTCCAGGGTGCTTGCAGAGGCCGAAGCGATCTTTGGCCACCTGCCGCGCGGCGGCGGCGAGCTGATCGAACCGGCGCGCTTTGCCGGTGGCGAGCGGCTTGAGGTCAAGCCGCTGGAGCAGGTGCATTTCGCGCTGGCATTCGAAACCCCGGGCTATCGCGACGACGAGGTCTATACCGCGCAGATCTACTCCAGCGCGCTGGGTGGCGGCATGTCCTCTCGGCTGTTTCAGGAGATCCGCGAAAAGCGCGGGCTTTGTTACACCATATTCGCCCAGACCGGCGCCTATGCCGATACCGGCATGACCACGATCTACGCCGGCACCTCGGCAGAGCAGATCGGCGAACTGACCGGGCTGACCATGGACGAATTGAAACGCGCCGCCGACGACATGACCGAGGCAGAGATCGCGCGGGCCCGGGCGCAGATGAAGGCCGGTTTGCTGATGGGGCTGGAGAGCCCCTCGAACCGCGCCGAGCGGCTGGCCCGGCTGGTGGCGATCTGGGGCCGGGTGCCGGCGCTTGACGAGGTGGTCTGCCGCATCGACGCGGTCACCGCCGACAAGGTGCGCGGCTTTGCCGAGCGCATCGCCGGTGCGACCTCGCCGGCACTGACCATGTACGGCCCCGTCGACCGGGCGCCACGCCTGACCGAGCTGAGGGAGAGGCTGGCCGCCTGATGCTGACCCGCCGCCGCAAGGTCAGGATCGAAACCGATCGGATGAGCCTGCGCCCGCCGCAGCATTCCGACTTCCGGACCTGGACCGCGCTGCGCGTGGCCAGCCGCGAGTTCCTGTCCCCGTGGGAGCCGACCTGGGCGCAGGACCACCTGACCCGCAAAGCGTTCACCAACCGGGTCTACTGGGCGGCGCGCTCGGTTGGCGGCGGCACCGCGGTGCCTTTGTTCCTGTTTCTGCGCGAGGGCAACGTGCTGTTGGGGGCCATCACGCTGGACAATATCCGCCGCGGCCCGGCGCAGGCCGGAACGCTGGGCTACTGGATCGGCGAGGCGCATGCCCGGCAGGGCTATATGCGCGAGGCTATCGAGGCGGTGGTACATCACGGGTTTTCCGTGCTGGATCTTTCCCGCATCGAGGCCGCCTGCCTGCCAGAGAACAAGGCCAGCCGCGGCGTGCTGGAGAGATCCGGCTTCAAGTATGAGGGCGTTGCGCAGAGCTATCTGCAGATCAACGGCCGCTGGCGCAACCATGTGCTATATGCCAACCTGCGCGGCGACCGGCGCGGCAAGACCGGCATTGGCTGACGGTTCGCTCATCGGGCCCTTGCTGGCCCTCCTCGCTGGCGTCGCGCCCCGGTCAAGCGTTAGCGATAACATGATGTATTACAACGCGTTGCGCATATGTCCCCATGGGGACGTCCTGGCCGGAGCCGGCGTTCGCCTTGCGCTGCACCCGCCACCTGCCTAACCTCGCGCCGATCTCGAACCGGGGCTGCCTTTGCTTTTCTATCGCCTTCTTGTCAGCCTCGCGGCCCCCTTCCTTCTCGCTGTGCTCGTCGGGCGGGTCGTGATCGGGCGCGAGCGCGTTGCCGATCTTAGCCAGCGCCTTGGTGGCGGCACGGGCCAGCCCGGCGCGATCTGGCTGCACGGCGCCTCGAACGGAGAGCTGACCTCGGCGCGCCCGCTGATCGAGGCCCTGCGCGCCGCCTTCCCCGACAGGCCGCTGATCGTCACCGCCAACACGCTCAGCGGTCGGGACATGGTGGCGGGCTGGGGGCTCTGCCGCGTCAGGGCCCGTCTGGCGCCGCTCGACCTGCGCTGGGTTCTGGCCCGGTTCCGCCGCCGATGGCGCCCCGCCGCCGGGCTGAGCCTGGAAAACGAGCTGTGGCTGAACCGTATCGTCACCTCGCGGGCGCCGGTCCTGGCGGTCTCGGCCCGGCTTTCCCAGCGCAGTGCCGCGCGTTGGCGCCGGGTTCCCGGCCCCATGCGCGTCGCGCTGAACCACCTGACGCGGCTCTACCCGCAGGATGCCAGCTCGGCGCAGCGCTTCGTTTCACTTGGCCTCGACCCGGCCCGGCTGGCACCGGTTCTCATGCTGAAGAAGGACGCCGCCCAGCCGCCGCCGCCCGAGCGGGATCTGGTGGAATTCCGGGCGTTGTACTTTCGCCCCGATACCATCCTCGCCGCGTCGACCCACGAAGGCGAAGAGGCGGTTATCGTGCATGCTTTCGCCCTGGCCCGGCGCCGCGACCCGGCGCTGAAGCTGATCCTTGCCCCGCGCCATCCGCGCCGCGCTGCTGCGGTCGCTGCCCTGATCCGCGCGGCGGATCTATCCTGCGCCACCCGCTCGCGCGGGGATCGGCCGGGGCCGGACACGGCCGTTTATCTGGCCGACACCCTGGGCGAGATGCCGTTGTGGTATGCGCTTGCCGGCATCACTTTCGTTGGCGGTTCGCTGGTGCCGCGCGGCGGGCACACACCTTACGAGCCCGCCAGCGCCGGGTCGGCGATTGTGCACGGGCCCCATGTGGGGAACTTCGAGACCGCCTATGCGGCGCTCGATGCCGGGGGCGGTGCCCGGACGGCGGCGGACGCGCAGGACATCGTTGCCGGTTTCATGAGCCTGCGATCCGCGGCGGCGCAGGCGGATCAGGCGCGGCGGGCAGAACTGGCGCTGTCGCGCATCCCGGGTGCGGAGCAGGGGGTTGCGGAGATTGTCGGACGGCTTGGCGCCCTGCTGGCCAAAGCCCGGTGAGGCGCGCCACCCCGGACCGCGGCACCGGATCCGCTCGCCAGGTGCCCAGGCCCCGGAGATTTGCCGCGCGGTCGCCGAAAACTGCCAATCTTGCAATTCGTAGTGGTTTTGTTAGGATTTACACATAGATTGAAACCTGGCGGAAGACCGGGGTGAAGGAGTGTATCGGCGGTCGAATGAATATCTCCAAGGTCAAAATGCGCCCGATCCGGTTGGCGCCGTCTCAAAAACGGGAGGTGCGCACGCAGTTCGGGGCGCTGTGTTACCGTGTGGTTGACGGCAAGGTGCAGGTTCTGCTGATCACCAGCCGCGGTACCGGGCGCTGGATTTTGCCGAAGGGCTGGCCGATGGACGGCGCCACCCCCGCAGAGGCGGCGCAGCGCGAGGCCTGGGAGGAGGCCGGGGTCGAGGGCAAGGCGCTGGGCAATTCGCTGGGCATATACTCTTACATCAAGAACGATGACGGAGAGGCGCTGCCCTGTGTCGTCGCGGTGTTTGCCATCAAGGTCAAGGCCTTGCGGCGGAACTTCCCCGAGGCCGGCCAGCGACGCCGCAAGTGGGTGTCGTGTAAGAAAGCGGCGGCGATGCTCGGCGAGCCGGAGTTGCGGCAGATGGTCCTCAACTTCGAGCCCAGGGCACTGCTGCGCTGACTAAAGCTTGCGATTCCGCAGTCCGGCAATAATGTCTTTGGATCGAGTCGATAGAACGGGACCAGATGATCCGCTATTCGCTGAAATGTGCACAGGAACACGCATTCGACAGCTGGTTCGCCTCGGCAGAAGCGTTCGACAAGCTGCGTGGCGCCGGGCTGGTGGCCTGTCCGGTCTGCAGTTCGGAACAGGTGGAAAAGGCAATCATGGCGCCTCGGGTCCGCCCGGCGCGCGACAGAGACCAGACGGCATCCGCCGCGCCGCAAGAGGTGGAGGCGCCGAAAGGCCCGTTGCAGGCTCCGATGTCGCAAGCCGAACGAGCGATTTCCGAGATGCGGCGACATGTCGAGGCAAACTCTGACTATGTGGGCAAGAGCTTTGCCGCAGAGGCGCGCAAGATGCATTGCGGAGAGATCCCGCACCGCTCGATTTATGGTGAGGCACGCGGCGACGAGGCCAAGAAGCTGGTAGAAGACGGAGTGCCGGTGGCGCCGCTGCCCTTTATTCCGGGTCGCAAGACGAATTAGGGGCGAGCAACCGGGATTATTCACTAGACTGATGAATCTCCATTCTGCGCAATCGTCCTGCAGTTGGGTTGGCTTTGTCTTCGAGCCCATCCATCGCACCAAATGCGCCCGCTCCACGGTCAGTGACCTTCATGAGGGCACGCCAAATGGGGAATGCCGGATGAATCGCGATTGCCGCCGCGCCCAGGCCACATCACATTGACCTTCCCGCGCCAGCGGGGTCGTACTATCATGCGGGGAGAATCGAAAAAGTTCTTGGGAGTACAATTCTAGGGCCTGTTGAGATTCACCGTGTACGAATGACGGTCGCTCCGATATGGACCATTGCTTCAAAGCTTGTATCAGTTTTGCATGCACGCATGGCTATGCGTTAGAATTCTTTGAGTTTCTGAAAGAAGTTTTCGACAAGG
>JAAELR010000372.1 GCA_024226455.1 Paracoccaceae bacterium | reverse complement strand
CACAATTCCAGGCCTTCCAGCCTAGCGTGAGAATAGAAAGGAACTGCGGTGGGATTTTGCCGTGATTAGGGTGAATCCGTGGACAATGACGCCTGAATCGGCCTTTCGTTTCCTTGGCGCCGGGTATCCGCTTTGGCCGTTGGCGCATAAGTTCATATTTGCTAGGCCGCCACCTTGATCGGGGCTTTGGCAGTTAACAGAATGACCCATTCCGTTGACCACCGTGCCCGCAAGGCCCGGTTCGACCGCGAGATCGACCTGGAGGACTGGATCCTGCCGGTGCTCTACCAGCGCAAGGATGCCCGTCTGGCGCCCAGGCGCATGTATATCGCGCCTTGCGACCCGGGTGATCGCCGGTCTCAAGGCCTATCCCGAAGACGCGGTCGATGAGACTTTCGCAGCCGAACGGATAACGATCGTCGGCAACGCCGCAACGGCCTTGCTGGACCTCCGGCAATTCGATGAGGCGCAGACCGGGTATCGATCCGCGCTTGCCGCGATCGACAAACTGACAGATTCCGACGGCGATCAGGCATGGACATGGCGGGCTGTCGCACACCACCAGCTGGGCATGGTCGCACAGGAGCGCCGTGACTTCGACGCCGCAGAGGACGCCTACAAGACCGCGCTGGAGATCTACGTCCGGTTCGGCGATGGGCATCACGCGGCCATCGTCATTGGCAACATCGCCCGCCTTGCCGCCGCCGATCCGGACCGCCAGGATCGACTGATCACGATGGTCGCGGATTGCACCGGTGCGACAGCGGAAGATGTCGCCGATCTGTTTTCCAAAACGCAATCCGCCGACAAGGACTGATTGCCCATCTGCAGGAGAGTATCATGCAAACCAGCGCCATCGTCGAGATCACCGGCCCGAATGCCGCCGCCGCGGACCTTGCCAGGGTCGGAGCCTGTGTCGGGTAACGCCTGGGAGATGTGGCGGGGTATTTTCTCGCTACATCTTCCGACTCCCGTTTAGGGTGCTATGGTTCCGTTGACACAATTTGGTTCGAGGGGTTGTCATAAAGTGATTTGCATACGGGAGGTTGGTCGTACGGACGATGGGTTCATGGTTGATCTGGAGATTGCCGGCGCGCGGTTTTCCGGCATTCCGGTGGCGCCACCTTTCGGCCCCGAGGCTTCGTTGCATGAAGACTTGTTGGAATGGTATTTCGAGCGGTGGCTTTACTATCCGATGCTCGATGGGCCAAGGGCGGCGCATGCGGCGCGGGTCGTTTGCGAGTATGGCGACGCGTTGTTCGGGCAAGTGTTTGCTGATCGCAATGCCCAGGCCGCACTTGAGACCTGGCGAACCGGCAATGCAGATCGCCAGCGGATCGAGATTGTCGGCGGCCCGGCGTTTCATCAGTTGCATTGGGAGGCGCTGAGAGACCCTGAACGCGGGCGCGCGCTTGGCACGGAATTCGCATTGGTGCGGGCCGCGCCCGAAGTTGGCGTCGAACGTGCGGGTCAGGAGCGGGAGGCGCCGGTGGTCCGTGTCCTGGTGGTCACCGCCCGCCCGGGCGGGGCACGGGATGTCGGCTATCGCACGATCTCGCGCCCGCTTCTCGATGCTCTTCGCAATATTGAAACGCCGGTTGAAGTGGACCTGCTGCGGCCCGGCACGTTCAAAGCACTCAGCAACTTGCTGGAAGCGCGCAAGGATCGCCCCTATCACATGGTGCATTTCGATCTGCACGGCGCGTTGATGAGCTATGAGGCCGCGCAGGCCGCGCTGAGTGAGGCGACCGCGCCGGACGGGCTGACGATGCGCTACGGGCGGGGTCAGCTCAGCGCGTTCGACGGCAAGGACGGTTTTCTGGTCTTCGAGCCCGAAGAACGCCCCGTCAACGATGGTGATCCGGTTCGGGATCTGGCGAAATCAGACGAGGTTGCAGCACTTCTGGCCCGCTACAAGGTGCCGATTGCCATTCTCAATGCCTGCCAGTCGGGCAAGCAGGTAGAGGCGGAACGCGGCACCAGTCTGGGCGCCCGGCTGATGGAGGCCGGAGCACAGAATGTGCTGGCGATGGGGTATTCCGTGACCGTCACCGCGGCGGAAAAGATGATGCCGGTGATCTACAAGGCGATGTTTTCCGGCGAGACCCTGGGCGAGGCGGTGCGCCAGGCGCGGCTTGAGCTGCAAAACGACCGTGCCCGCAAGGCCCGGTTCGACCGTGAGATCGACCTTGAGGACTGGATCCTGCCGGTGCTCTACCAGCGCGAGGATGCCCGTCTGGCGCCCAGGCGCATGTATCCCGAAGAAGAGACCGAATGGTTGCAGCGGCAGGCCAGATATGTGGCCGAGCCTGACATCAAAAGCGGGTTTCTTGGGCGCGATCTTGACGTGCTGCAGATCGAACGACGGCTCACCGAGCATAATGCGCTGCTGATCCACGCCGGTGGCGGAACCGGCAAGACCACGCTTTTGCACCATCTTGCCGCCTGGTGGCAGCGCACCGGCTGGATCGAGGGCCTGGACTATTTCGGCTATGACCAGCGGGCCTGGACGCTGGAGCAGATCCTGGCGCAACTCGGCCAGACGGTTCTCGACGAGGCTGAACGGCGCAACCTTATCGGCATCCCCGATGCGCTGCAGCAGAAAATCGTGCAGCGCTTGCGCGGCAGGCGGTGGCTGCTTGTGCTGGACAACCTTGAATCGGTCACCGCCGAGGCCTTTGCCATCAAGAACGAACTGCCGCCGGGCAAGCGCGAAGAGATCCGGGCGTTCCTGGCAAAGCTCGTTGGCGGCAAGACAATGATCCTGCTCGGGTCGCGCGGCCCGGTGGACTGGCTTGAGGCCGGTGTCACCCGGGCCGGGCCGGTCGCGGCGGCGCAAAGCCCTGACTACCTTCTTCGCGGCCTCGATGCCGACGCGGCCTCGACGCTGGCGGCAAAGACCCTGGCCCGGGTCGGCGCCGCGCCCGATATGGGCTCGGATGCCATGCGCACGCTGATGAGGGTGCTCGCCGGGCATCCGCTGGCGATCGAGGTGGTGCTGCCAAACCTGCGCCGGCTAAGCCCGGACGAGGTGCTGCAGGGGCTCTCTGGCGGCGGCAAGCTTGATCTGACGGCGGGCAGCGAGGAACGAACCGCCAGCATCATGGCCTGCGTCGAGTTTTCCCACGCAAACCTGGAGCCGCAGT
>JAAELR010000371.1 GCA_024226455.1 Paracoccaceae bacterium | reverse complement strand
GATCCGCCGGTGTGTCACAATGTTGGTTAGTTGCTCGACCTTTTCCGCTTCGTTCGGGGCGGGGTCGGGCGTGCATCCCGTTAGCCGTTCCCGAGTAGGTTCTTTGAGAGTGTGTGATGGCACGCCGCGCAGCGGCGCGCGAATTTTCCGGGATAGAAGCAGATTGTTGGCTCAGGTCGCGCGGGGCCTTCGTTCAAGCGGTGTGATGGCAAGGTGCCCCGGACATGGCCGCGCGGGTCGTGATGGACGCGTCGCGGCGCGGCAGTTTTCGCCATTGGAGCGCTGATTGGCTGTGAAAATCCAGCCGCCTCTGACGGGCCGCGGGTTGGACAACCTCTCGCTGCGGCAGGTCCCGGCTAACATTGCACGCCCGCAGAGCCGCCTTACTGGAACGATCACCGCCGCATCGGCACTTCTCGGTGCCCTCTGTGGCCTCTGTGGTTCAGACCGTAATCGGCGGACGCCTTCGGCTTCACTTTGATCGGCGGGGGTGTCACAACGTTGGTTAGTTGCTCGACCTTTTCCGCTTCGTTCGGGGCTGGGTCGGGCGTGGCTCCCGTT
>JAAELR010000370.1 GCA_024226455.1 Paracoccaceae bacterium | reverse complement strand
GCCAAGCTTCGCATCGGCGTAGAGCACGGAATTTGCCGCATGAAGAAGTTCAGGATATTTGCTGATATTCATCGCAACAATGGCCAAGCAGATATGATTGCCAAGAATGTAGGGGCTCTGGCAAACCTGAATCTGAAGACAACGTGATCGAATGGGTAGGGATAACCTCGCCCAAAAACAGCCCCCTTATTGTGAATCAAGTCTATTGTAACGCCTCAGGCTCCAGCGATTTCGGCTCTAGCCCGGCATAGGTGTCGCCGCTGAACATGAAGACCGCGGCGCGGGCGGCCTGGGTTACGGGGTCACTATCGAAATCGCGGAACCGGTCGCGGTTGAGCCGGGCGAGATCCTCGGAAATGTGCATAAGTTCACGCAGCTCCTTCAGGGTCAGCTGGCGGACATGCGAGGCCAGAATACCAGCCTCTCGCTGAAAATCGGGCAGGGTTTCCGGGCCCGCGGCGGTGTCGGGATCAAGGCGTTTGGCGGGGGAGACGACGACCAGCATATGAGGGCTCCATGGATCGCAATTCAGGGCAATCTAAACGATGCAAAGGGTAGGAAAAAGGGTGGAATAGAGCGGTGTCCCCATGGGGACATGGGGATAACACATTGTAATTAGCCGAGATAGCGCTAACAGCACCGCACAGAACCCCCGTGATCATGCGTCCTGTAGGATATCAAGAAAGGCCGGGCCGAACCGTTCGGCGCGGCGTTCGCCCAAAAGCTGTTGTAAAGTCGCCATATCGGGCGCGTGCAGAGAGGCGACCTTGGCCAGCAGCGAGGCGGAACAGCTCATTGGTTTGCCAGTGCCGTCGCCGCGCGCCAGTTCGGCCTGTGCCTCCAGCAGACGGTCGTATACCGCGCCTTCTGTGCGGCCCGACAGCTTCATTCTGGCGGGATGTTCCGGGGCAGGTGTCTCACCGGCTATGATCCCCAGGAACGCCACGCCATACCGGTCGAGCTTTTTGGCGCCGACACCACTGATCCCGGCCATCTGGTCGAGCGTGACGGGCCGTTTCTCTGCCATCTCGATCAGCGTGCGGTCGGTAAAGATGACATAGGCCGGCACTCGCGCGGTCTCTGCCAGCGCGCGGCGTTTGGCCTTCAGGGCGGACAACAGCGGCGCGTCGTCCTCGGTGACCAGCGCGCGCGCCACGGGGCGCGCGGCGGCCTTGCGGATCGTGTCGCGGCGCAGCTTGATGGTATCCTCGCCGCGCAGGATGGGGCGGGCGATTTCGGTCATGCGCAGGGCGCCATGGCGTTCGGGATCGGGGCGTACCAGATCGTGCCCCATCATCTGCCGGAACACCGCCTGCCACTGCACCCGGTTCATGTCCTTGCCAACGCCGAAGGTGGGCAGCTTGTCATGGCGCCGGGCGCGTACCTTGTCGGTGGTTGAACCGACGAGGATGTCAATAAGATGCCCGGCCCCGAAATACTCTCCGGTGCGCAGGATCGCCGACAGCGCCTTGCGCACCGCTTCGGTGCCGTCGAACACCTCTGCCGGTTTGTCGCACAGGTCGCAATGACCGCACGGCTCCGGATCCTCGCCAAAATACTTCAGCAGAGTCTGTCGTCGGCACCGCAGAGCCTCTGCCAGACCAAGCAGGGCGTTCAGCCGCACGTGATCGGCGGATTTACGTTCCATCGGAGCGAGGCCCTCGTCGATCTGGGACCGGCGCAGGCGGATATCGTCATAGCCGTATAGCGTCAGGGTCTCGGCGGGCGCGCCGTCGCGGCCCGCGCGGCCGATCTCCTGATAGTAGGCCTCTATCGATTTCGGCAGGTCGGCATGGGCGACCCAGCGGATATCGGGCTTGTCGATCCCCATGCCAAAGGCGACAGTGGCAACCACGATCAGCCCGTCTTCACGCTGGAACCGGGTCTCGACCACGCGCCGGTCCTCGCGGTCCATGCCGCCGTGATAGTGGCAGGCGCTGTGGCCATCCTGGCGCAGCGCGCCCGCCAGGGTTTCGGTCTTGGCGCGGGTGCTGCAATAGACGATGCCGGATTGGCCGCGCCGGGCGGTGGCGAAATCGAGGATCTGCTTGCGCGGCCCGTCCTTGGCGGCGAAAGCCAGGTGAATGTTTGGCCGGTCGAAACCGCGCAGAAAGGTCTGCGGCGCGTCGCCATCGAACAACCGCCGCACAATCTCCTCGCGGGTTTCGGCGTCAGCAGTGGCCGTGAAGGCGGCAAGCGGCACGTTCAGGGCGCGCCGCAACTCTCCGAGCCGCAGATAATCGGGGCGAAAATCATGGCCCCATTGGCTGACGCAATGGGCTTCGTCCACTGCGATCAGTGAGGTGCCGATGCGTTGCAATAGCGTCAGGGTACCAGCCGAGGCCAGCCGTTCCGGTGCCATGTAAAGCAGCCGCATCCGTCCCTGATCCAGCGCATCGAACACCGCGTCGGTCTCTTGCTGTGTGTTGCCGGATGTCAGCGCGCCGGCCTCGACCCCCACCTCGCGCAGGGCACGAACCTGGTCGCGCATCAGCGCGATCAGCGGCGAGATGACAACGGTGACGCCATCGCGGTAGAGCGCAGGAAGCTGGAAACACAGCGACTTGCCGCCACCGGTCGGCATGATCGCCAGCACGTTGCGGCCAGCCGCCACAGCCTCAACGATCTCTGCCTGTCCGGGCCGGAAGGCATCGAACCCGAAGACGGAGGCCAATAGCTCTGTGGCGCGGTCCATTTGTCCCAAGTTTAACTCAAACTGCCCGGATTTGATGGGCCATCGCAGATGAAGATTTGGTGAACAAGCCCGCCTAGCTGAAAGTGTGCAGGTTGTTTTGCAGAATGATGCGCAGCGCGAAGACCGCTATCAGTGCCACCAACGGCGCCAGATCCAGCGGGCGGGTGTCGGGCAGGATGCGGCGGATCGGTTGATAGATCGGTTCCAGCAACCGGTTCAGCCCCTGCCAGATCTGATAGACCAGCGGCTGACGCAGGTTCAGTACCTGGAAGTTGATCAGCCAGGACATGATGATATGCGCGATCATCACGAACCAGACAATTTCGAGGATCAGCAACAGGATTTGAATGATAGAGGTCATGTCGGGCTTTCGTGATTTTGTAGTGTCGCACAGACACCTAAGCGGCGCGGACCGGTCTGACAAGCGGCGGATCAGACCTCTGTTGGGCTGTTTTGCATTGGGCTGGCCCAAAAGATGCGCTTGCGAAGCGTCTGCCTTGCCTGTCATATCGCCACAGCGAGGGGATGCAACGATGGCGGGGATCAGCGCGCGCAAGCGTATCTGGGGGTGGTTCTTTTTCGATTGGGCCAGTCAACCCTATAACACATTGCTTTTGACCTTCATTTTCGGACCGTATGTCAAAGAGATCCTCGGCGACGGCACCGCGGCGCAATCGGCCTGGGGCTTTGGCATCGGCGCCGCCGGGATCGTTATTGCGCTGCTGGCGCCGGTGCTGGGTGCGATGGCGGACACGTCGGGCAACCGGCTGCGCTGGATCTGGCTGTTTTCGGGGCTTTACGTGGTGGGCGCGTTCGGGCTGTGGTGGGCGGTACCGGACAATTTCAACCTGGTGTTGATTCTGACCCTGTTCGCGGTCGGTCTGATCGGCATGGAGTTTGCCACGATCTTCACCAACTCGATGCTGCCGGACCTGGGCCACCACGACGATATCGGCCGGATTTCCGGCAACGGCTGGGCCTTCGGCTATCTCGGAGGTCTGGTGGCGCTGGTTATCATGCTGCTGTTTTTCGCCGAAAGCGCCAGCACGGGTAAAACCCTCATCGGGCTCGATCCGATATTCGGGCTTGACGCGGCGCAGCGCGAGGGCACCCGATTGGTCGGGCCTCTGACAGCGGTCTGGTATGCGGTCTTCATGATCCCGTTTTTCCTGTTCGTGCGCGATCCCAAGCGCACCCGCCCCTCTGCCGGGGCGACCGCGGTGGCGCTTTCGGGGCTGGCCCGAACGATCCGGGCATTGCCGCGCAGCCCCAGCCTGTTTTCCTACCTGGCCTCGTCGATGCTGTACCGCGACGCGCTGAACGGGATCTATGTGTTCGGCGGTATCTATGCAGCCGGTGTTCTTGACTGGAGCGTTGTCGATACCGGCAAATTCGGCATCCTCGCGATCATTACCGGGGCTCTGTTCGCCTGGATCGGTGGGCGGGCAGACAGCAGGCTTGGCCCGAAGCCCGTCATCGTGGCCGGTGTAGTGGTTCTGACCGTGGTTGCGGTCTGCATTGTGTTCGTTTCGCGCAATTCGGTATTCGGTATCGCTGTCGGCGACAGTTCGGCGTTGCCCGACATCGCCTTTTACGTGCTGGGTGCCACGATCGGCGCGGCGGGCGGTGCGCTGCAGTCGGCAAGCCGGACGATGATGGTGCGGCAGGCCAATCCAGAGCGGATTACCGAGGCATTCGGGTTGTATGGCTTTGCTGGCAAGGCCACCTCATTTGTCGCGCCGATATCCATCGGAGTGGTGACCTACTGGACCGGCAGCCAGCAACTCGGCGTAACACCGCTGATTGCACTTTTTCTTGTTGGCCTGATCCTGCTAGTCTGGGTGAAACCGGATGGAGACAACGTTGAGACATGGGTAGAACCCTCGCAACCCTGATTCTGATGCTGGCCGTCGCCGCCTGTAGCCGCGGCGACCGTCATGCGAGCTATGCGGCACCGCCGGCAGCGCCGACACCGGTTTCGGTGACCCAGGCGGCCAGCAATATCGACATGACGGCGCTGGCAAAGACATTGTTCGGCGCGGAAAAGCGCGGCTCTGTGCAGTCGCCGCTGCCGCATGGCGGCTATGCTAAAGGCTGCCTGGCGGGCGGGGAACAGTTGCCGGAGACCGGGCCAACATGGCAGGCGATGCGGCTTAGCCGCAACCGCAACTGGGGCCACCCCGAGACCATCGCCTATATCAAGCGCCTCTCGGCCTTCGCCGCCAGACAGCCCGGATGGAACGGGCTCTACATCGGCGATATCAGCCAGCCGCGCGGCGGGCCGATGCTGACCGGGCACCGCAGCCACCAGACAGGGATGGATATCGATATCTGGATGCTGCCGGCAAACAATCTGGGCCTTGGCGTCGCGGACCGTGAAAACATCTCTTCGATCTCGATGCGCCGGGCCAAGGGTGCCTATACCAACGACAACTGGACCCGCCAGCATTTCGAGATCATGCGCGCCGCGGCCAAGGACCCCGCCGTCGCGCGCATCTTCGTGTTTCCCGGCGCCAAGGTGGCGATGTGCAACGCGGAAAAGGGCAACCGCGCCTGGCTGCGCAAGATCAGGCCCTGGTGGGGGCATCACTATCACTTTCATGTCCGGTTGGCCTGCCCCAAAGGTGCAAGGGGCTGTGTCGATCAGGCGGCGATCCCGGCCGGCGACGGCTGTGAGAACGCCGAGCAATGGGTGCGGGACATTCTGAATCCGCCGCCACCCGACCCCAACGCGCCACCACCCAAACCACGCCGCGAGTATGTGCTGGCGGATCTGCCCAGGCAATGCGTGCAAGTCCTCTCTTCGCGCTGATCGCGGCCGGGCTGGCCGTATTGGCGCTGGGCGGTGCGGCCCAGCCTGCGGGTGAGGCCGAGTATCTGGGCACCTTTGTCTGGACGAGCCGCGACAAGGCGTTCGGCGGTTTTTCCGGGCTGGAACTGGCCGATGACGGCCGGGCCTTTGTGGCGATCAGCGACAAGGGAAACATCACGCGCGGAGAACTACTGCGTGACGGTGTGCGGATATCCGGGGTTCGGTCGGGCGAGATATTCGAGCTTGGCGATACCGATGGCGGTGCGCTGGATCGCTATGAAGGCGACAGCGAGGGGCTGGCGCAGCGCCCCGACGGGCGGCTTTATGTGTCGTTCGAGGGCATCCACAGGGTCTGGACCTACAGCCACCCGGCCTCGGAAGGCGCATGGTTGCCGCGGCACGGCGATTTCAAGGGGATGCAGGATAATTCGTCGTTGGAGGCGCTGGCGATCGGACCTGACGGCGCGCTTTATACCTTGCCGGAACGCTCTGGCCGTATGTCGCGCCCGTTTCCGGTCTACCGCTACAAGCACGGGTCATGGGGGCGGCCTTTCTCGATCCCGAGGCGCGGCGAGTTTCTGCCCGTGGGCGCCGATTTCGGGCCTGACGGGCGGCTATACCTGCTGGAGCGGCATCTGAATGGCATTTTCGGCTTTCTGACACGGGTGCGCAGCTTTCGGGTCAGGGGCGACCGGATCGATGACGAGCGTCTGGTGCTGGAAACCTCGACCGGCACGCATGACAATCTGGAAGGTATCGCGCTGTGGCGGGACAAAAGCGGCGATATCCGGCTGACGATGATCTCGGATGACAATTTCCGGATTTTCCAGCGCACCGAATTCGTGGAATACCGGATCAAACAATAGCTTGCGCGGGGTGCGCCGAGGCGGTACATGCGCGCGTCCCGTATCGGGGCCAAGTGTCCGCAACCTTGTCAAAACGGAACCCGACATGTCCCGACTTCTTCCTGGCGTCATCGCCATGGCCGCCATCGTTGTGGCCTCGAACATCCTGGTGCAGTTGTTTGTCGGCGACTGGCTGACCTGGGGTGCCTTCACCTACCCGTTCGCCTTTCTCGTCACCGACCTGATGAACCGTGCCTATGGCGCCGCCGCCGCGCGCCGGGTGGTGCTTGCCGGCTTTGTGGCCGGCATCGTCTGTTCGTTGATCGGAACCCAGGTGATGGTTCAGGTTGCACCGGATTTCTCTGCTCCTGCCGTCACCCTGCGCATTGCCATCGGCTCTGCCACCGCCTTTCTTGTCGCGCAACTTGTTGATGTTGCGGTATTTGACCGGCTCCGTGGGGGCGACTGGTGGCGGGCGCCGCTGGTGTCTACTCTGGTCGGATCGACTGTCGATACGGTCCTGTTCTTCTCGATCGCCTTTTCCGGCACCGCCTCTGCCTGGCTGGGGACCGATCACAACACAGAGTTTTTCGGCGAGGTGGTCACCACGCCCTTCGGGCCGGATCTGATCCGCTGGGTCGGAACCGCGGCGGTCGACTGGTCTGTCAAGCTGGGTATCGCGCTGATCGCCTTGGTGCCGTTTCGCCTGATTGTGATCAGAATGAAAGCGCGGGCTGCGTAAAATGTTTTGACAAATACAAAACCTGTGGCAAGCTGTGGCCAACAGCAACCAGCGAAAGGAGGTGATCCAGTGTCAAGAGGGATATTGGAGAAAGGTGTCGGGACAGTTGGAGGTTTGACCGCCTGAGGGTATGCCCCCCGGGGTAAGAACCCATCCGACTGGATGCTTGTCCTAACCGGACCATCTCTGAAAGAACTCGAAAGGGCCGCTCTGCCAGGGCGGCCCTTTTTAGTGCGCAAATCGCGGTCGGAATTGCGTATGATTTGCGTATGACTATTGTACGACCCATGCCGTGCCCGATGACCGGGGGTGCCGGTGTTCCTGACGGGGCGTGACCCCGCACGGGGTTGGCCGTCGGACCAGCCTGTTTGCCATTGGTCCGGGCCGTGATAGCCGTTGCCCCATGTTGCGCGTGACCGACGATATCACCATCGAGGATTGGGAACTGACAGAGCAGTTCGTCCGTGCCAGCGGCCCGGGCGGGCAGAATGTCAACAAGGTGGCCTCGGCGGTAGAGCTGCGGTTCGAGGCGGAGCGCTCGCCCAACCTGCCCGACCCGGTGAAGACCCGGCTCAAGCGGCTGGCGGGGCGGCGCTGGACCAAAGAGGGAGCCCTGGTGATCCAGGTCGACGAGACCCGCCACCAGTTGCGCAACCGCGAGATCGCGCGCCAGCGGCTGGTAGCGCTGATCCTGAAGGCCACCGCCAAGCCGAAACGCCGGGTGGCGACAAGGCCGACGTATGGCTCAAAGCTGCGGCGGCTGAAGGCCAAGAAGGTGCGCGGCGGCGTCAAGGCGCTGCGCGGGCGGGTAGAGGACGAATAGGTCTTCAGGGTAGTTATGCATATGAGGAGGAATTCCATCCCTTTGTCTGGAAGAGCGCTTCATTGGCACCCCATGGCCGGGCGGAGACCCGGCCACAATGACGCAGAGGTCTTCGTATGGCGGTCGCGCATTTGGAACCAGCGCGTGTTGCCGCGGGTGCGGTTGCGGGGATCACAGCGATGGGCTTTTGCGGGTAGTGTTTCGCAGAACACCTTGTGGGAGAAGTGCAAACGAGGCGAGCCGGTCGCCGAATTGATCGGTGCCTCTTTTTTTTTCGACGGAACCGGTCGCGTTGAACGTATCATCATCGGTGAAACCAACTGGAGAAGAATCTTATGCGCTGCACACTACAGACTGTTGCCCTGTCTTGTCTCCTCGCACACGGGGCGAGCGCCGAGACGTATTCTGCGGATGTCTGGGCCGATAACTGGTTCGCCTTCTATGTGAATGGAAAGAAGGTGGCCGAGGACCATGTCCCTATCACCACGGAAAGATCTTTCAATTCCGAAAGTTTTTCGTTCACCGCAAACGGCCCTTTCGTCATCGGGTTGGTCGCAAAGGATTTCAAGCAAAATGACACAGGCCTAGAGTATATCGGGACACGCAAACAGCAAATGGGCGACGGTGGCGTGATCGCGCAGGTCAGGAACGGACGCGGAAACACAGTCGCGGTAACAGATAGCGAATGGCGCTGTCTGGTCGTCCATGAGGCGCCTTTGCGAAAATCCTGCGCCAAAGAGCGCAACCCTGTTGCAGGAAAGGGGAACTGCGGGTTTCGGGCATCCGACATACCTCAGGGCTGGAATGAACCGGGCTTCGATGCGTCTGGCTGGATGGCAGCAAGCGTTTACTCCGAGAGGGAAGTTCGCCCAAAGGGTGGTTATGATCGTATCCGCTGGGACAGAAATGCTCGTTTGATCTGGGGCCCGGATTTGGAAACCGACAACACGGTCCTGTGCCGGATAGCCGTCGAATAGACGAAGACGGACCAACACCTCTGGCACAAGTAAACGGCACCGGCGTTTGAGTACAAATTCAAAGGAAGGCTCGACCCTAGTGAAAATCCTCACCAAACCGGCTGCCTGTTGCGTATTCTTGGCCGCGTTCATGTTTGCCGCAATGCAGCCCGTCAAGGCAGAAGCAAATGAACGCTGTCGCGCTATTGCCGCGTCAATCGAAGACGCTGGGTTTGGGGATGACGTTTCTGTCGAATGCCGCCGGGGTCATGCGATCATCCATTCCGACGCCTATCCCGATCATGAATTGATGACTGGAATCGTCGGCACGAACGAGCTGGTCCCCGTACCCGCGCTTGATCACGCAGCGCCCATTCCGCTTCGGCCTTCCATTGGCGACAGGCCTTTGACCCGCGATTCATCGCTTGGGGTTGCGGTAAACGGCGTTCCCATCTTCGACTATACGGCTGCAGAAGAGATGAGCCAGGCCGATCTCACACACCACCAGACAAGGCACGACACGGTTCTGACCAAACAACTCGACAATTGTGGCGGTCACGCCGGACGCGGAGATGACTATCACTATCACGCCAGTCCGACCTGTATGATAGCACAGATGGAGAATGCCGGTGACGCGGCGATCATCGGCTGGGCGTTTGATGGTTTTCCGATCTATGGCGACAACAACCCGGATGGGTCGCCGATCAGGTCGTCGACTCTGGATGTTTGCAACGGGCAGCCCGACGCCACTTTCGGTTATCGCTACCACACCTCTGAGGATGCCCCCTATATCATCCAGTGCCTGATGGGAAAGGTTGCGAATTTCGACCGGCTGGTACGTATTCCCCCACTCAAAGTCGCCAGGGGGCGGGGTATTCGGGATATCGGGCGCCCACCCCGCAATGGTGTCAGAAATCTGGTTTTTACCGAGTACGCCTCTGGCGCACGCAGCATGGACTACACCTATCGCGGGCAGGCCTATTACGTGCGCTATTCGCCTTCAGGAAGGGCAAATTGCTACAACTTCAAAACCCGGACCGTCACCAACAAGGGTGCAATAGAAACAGGTGTGTATTGTCGATGAAACGGCCAAACAGTCTCGCCGCATTCGTATTGTGTTCACCACCGTGAAGGGCCGAAGAGCGCTCCTACTTGCCCCAGACAGGGCTGGCTATAGCATTTCCAATCCAATCGCATTCAACCTGCCCCCCGAACGAATGTGCTATTCATACGCTGCCTCGGAGTGCAGCGTGAATTCTTGATTCCGGTTAGATTGGAATTGCTCTAGTTCAACGTCATCTCGGCCACAAGCGCGGCCCACGAGGCTCCGTGCATGTCCCGATCCCGGCGCGTGCCTTGTACCGCCGGGCGCGGCAGCGAGAACTTGACCACATTCAGCGAGGTGATATCGAATCGTTTCATCCCGGCCGGGTCGGTCCCGAATAGCTTTGCCACCCGCTCTGTCGAGATCCCGTCTCTGACCCGTTGGAACGCTTCAGCCGTGCCGCAAAAGATGTCGACGGTCAGCCAGAACGGCCCGGCGTTCTTGCTGCGCACCTTCTCGACCACATCCCTAAGCTCAGGCAACCTCGCGCACCTCCAGCCGAAAGGCCTGCATCGGATCGTCCAGCTGCATCACATGGTTCAGGCAGAACTCATAGATTTCGCCGCGTGGGATGTCCGCAGGCGAGAAGGGGAAGGCAAAGGTAGGCTGCTCCTCCGCCACGGTCAGCGGGTGGTGCAGCAGGTAGGGGTTAAGCATCTTGGCGACCTCGTCGACCAGATCGGCGGTGTCCGCCGTGACGATGCCCAGCACACCCAGCTCTGCCGCCTCGCCCCCG
Organism: Paracoccaceae bacterium; assembly: GCA_024226455.1. GTDB lineage: Bacteria > Pseudomonadota > Alphaproteobacteria > Rhodobacterales > Rhodobacteraceae > JAAELR01. Next base: position 7,398 of record JAAELR010000370.1, on the reverse strand, counting down.
CGGTTCTCGATATCGCCCAGCGTCGCGTTCCGTCCTATGATCCGCAACTCCAGATCGAACGCTTCCGGCGCCAGCCCCAGCCGCTGCTCTGCCTTGGCGCGGCATTTCGCCAGGATGTCATCGCACCAGGCCTGGGCGTTTTCCACATAGCGCCGGTCGCGCAGCAGCGTCAGCAGCACCGACTGGAACCCAGCCCGCCGTGCGCCCTCGAGCTTGACCGTATAGCGCTCTGCGACCACCCAGTCCGAGCCCGTCACCCGCACCCGGGCCGGGTCCAGCGCCTCGTACTGCGCCCCGGTCACGTCAAGATGTCCGCCGGGCTCGTAAAGGATGAACGGGTCGGAATTCTCATAAAGCATATGCGCCGACACGGTGTGCGGCGTGGCCTGCGCCCCGTCGGCCAGCGGCGTGATGGTGAACCCGGTATCGTCGAAATCCACCAGGATGACGCCCGATTGCGGGTTGGTGGCGCAAAGCGCGCCGCATTCACCGATTTTCGCCCCGTGCCAGGCGGCGCCCGCGTGACATCCCCGGGCCAGCGGCAATGCGGCGATGATCGCCGTGTCGGTGGTGCGTCCGGCAATGACGATATCGGCCCCGGTCTCAAGCGCCGCGTTGATCTGCTCGGCGCCGGCAAGCGCCACGATGTTGGTGCAATCGTCCAGCACCTCTGCACTGATTTCGGGTGCCGGGTGCAGTGGCGTTACCCGGCCCCCGGCCAGTGCCTGCTGCACCACGTCTGCCGGTTGCCCGCTTTTCAGCACCGCGATCGTCGCCGTCCTGCCGGTTTCGCGCAGGATCTCTTCGGTGATCCCGACCAGCCAGTCCACCGCGCTGTCGGCACCGCAGGTCCCCGCGGTACCGATCACCAGCGGACAGCCTGCCTCCTGCCGCGCCTCGATCAGACCGGCCCACTCGATCTTGGTAGAGCCGCGCGAGTATTTCGACACCCCGCGCCCCAAATAGGACGGGCCGCTATCGGTGGACCCGCCGTCGATGGCGATGATATCCGGGCCCGCCGCAACGCCCCGCTGCAGCGCGGTCCTGTCGTAACCGAGCCCCAGCGCGCCAGAGGGTACAAGTACACGCACCATCAGTCAGTGACCCTTTGCGGTTTTTTCAGCACCTTGCGCAGGAACATCGGCGCGACGAACCCGGCTACGGCAGCGATCCACAGCCCGATGGCGATGGCCGAACTGAACAGATAGGTCCAGTCGCCACCCGACAGCACCATGGCGCGGCGCAGGCTGTCTTCCATATGGTTGCCCAGCAGGATGCCCAGGATGATCGGCACGGTCGGCACATCCAGCTTGCGCAGCACATAGCCCAGTACGCCAAAGCCCACCATCAACAACAGGTCGAAATAGCTGCCCGACAGGCTGAAGATGCCGACGAAGGAAATCATGGTAACGCCCGGCAGCAGCACCCATGGCGGCACCTGCAACACTCGCACGAATATCTTCACCAGCGGCACGTTCATCAAGAGCAGCACGAAATTGGCGATCAGCAGCGAGGCGATCAGGCCCCAGACAACCTCTGGCCGGTCGGTGAACAGCGTCGGCCCCGGCGTGATGTTCAGCGTCATCAGCAGCGCCAGCAGCACCGCCGTGGTGCCCGACCCGGGCACACCCAGCGTCAGCATCGGCACCAGTGCGCCCCCGGCGGCGGCGTTATTGCCCGCCTCGGGCGCGGCCACGCCCTTGGCGACCCCGGTCCCGAAACCGCCCTTTTCCCCGGCAATGGTTTTTTCCGACATATAGGCCAGGAAGGACCCCAGCGATGCCCCCGCCCCGGGCAGCACGCCCGCAATGAAGCCGATCACGGTAGAGCGCAGCATGGTCCATCTGGTTGCGAAGATATCCCGCCAGGGTATCGTTACCTTCTCCAGCTTGACGCCGATAGATGTATCCTTGCCGTGGCTCTCGATGAAAAAGAACACCTCTGCCACCGCGAACAGCCCGACGATCGCGACCAGAAAATCCACCCCGTCCATCAGGTGCAGGTGGCCGAAGGTCAGCCTCGGCATGCCCGACTGGTTGTCGAGCCCGATCATCGCGATCCCAAGGCCAATACACGAGGCAATCGCGGCCTTGGCCTGGTTGTTCGAGGCAATGCCGCCCAGCGTGCAGAAGGCCAGCAGGTACAGCGCGAAATACTCCGCCGGGCCAAACTGATAGGCTATGCGGCTTAGCAGCGGCGCCAGAAACATCAGCCCCATCGTGGCCAGCAGCGCGCCGACGAAGCTGGCCACACCCGAAAGCACCAGCGCGTCACCCGCGCGGCCCGCCTTGGCCATGGGATAGCCGTCAAGCGTGGTCATCAGTGCGGGTTCGTCGCCGGGGATGTTCAGCAGGATCGAACTGATCCGCCCACCATACATCGCCCCGTAATAGACACTTGTCATCAGCACCAGCGCGCTGGTGGCATCCAGCCCCAGCGTGAAGGTGATCGGGATCAGGATCGCCACGCCATTGGATGGCCCCAGCCCCGGCAGCGCGCCGATGATGGTGCCCAGAAAACAGCCCACCACCGCCAGCATCAGCGTGAACGGAGAAAACGCGATGCCAAATCCCATCGCCAGGTTCGCAAAGACGTCCATGCCTCAGCCCAGCCAGTCGCGCGGCACGGCGAACAGGCCCAGCCCCAGCGCATATTTGAATAAAAGGAACAGGCCCACCGACAGGCTCACTCCGGTGACTGCCGCCGGCACCACGCGCGGCGAGATCTGATAGCTCAGGATGCCCGCGGCCAGTGCCGTCGGGATCAGAAAGCCCATCGGTCGCAGCGCATACGCATAGCCCACCAGCACAACCACCGCGACTGCCAGCGCCCCCACCGACCGCATCGGCGGCCATTCCGGGTCGGGGTCGGGCCGCAGCATGACGATCAGTCCGGACAGCACCATGACCCCGGCGATCAGGTACGGAAACAGATGCGGCCCCACCGGGTCGGCCAGAAAGCTGGTTTGAATACTAGTGGCGCTCACCCCGTAGGCGAGCGCCACGATCACAGTGACCAGACCGAAGATCCGGTCAGAGATCATTACTGGATGACCCCGATGTCCCTGGACATCTGGTTGATATCGGCGATCAGCCCGTCGATGTAACCCTGAAAGTCATCGCCGACCATGGTGAACGGCGCCAGACCGTTGGCGGCCATCGCCTCGGCCCACGCATCGCTGTCGGCCACGGCCTGCAGCTTGTCGGCCCAGGCATGGAACTGGTCGTCGCTGATGCCGCGCGGCACATATAGCCCGCGCCAGTTGCCGGCAACCACGTCATAACCCTGCTCCTTGGCGGTCGGGATATCGTCGAAACCCGGCACCCGCTCTTCGGTCAGAACGGCCAGCGCGCGCACTTCGCCCGCTTTCAGGAACCCGACGATTTCCGAGATGTCGCCCGTCATTGCCTGAGTGAACCCGCCGACGGTCTGAGTGACCGCGTCGGCGCCGCCATCAAGGCCGATATACTTGATCATGGTGATGTCTTCGAGACCCGCAGCCTTGAGAATCATCAGCGGCTTGAGGTGATCGAACCCGCCCACTGCGGACCCACCGCCAAAGGCGACAGAGCCCGGATCGGCAAGCGCTGCGTCGACAAGGTCCTTGAGTGACATGTATGGGCTGTCGGCGGCCACGGCGATGACACCGGGGTCGATGCCGATGGCGCCCACGAACCGCACCTGATCGGCGGTCATGCCGGCATAGGCGTTCTGCGCCAGGCGGGTGGCTGTGGCAGAACTGGCGGCGACAATCAGATCGGCGTCGTCATTGCGCTCGTTCACCACGTGGCTATAGGCGAGGCCACCGCCGCCGCCGGCCATGTTGGTCACTTGCACCGGGGCGCTTTCCTGCCCAATCTCATGCAGGATCTTGCCGATCTGGCGGCAGGTGAAATCCCAGCCACCGCCGGGGTTGGCCGGCGCGATGCACTCGGCGGCAGAAACGGCACCCGCGGCACCGATCAGAAAGGCGCTGAAGCCCAGCGTACGAATCGAAATGGTCATATTGCTCCTCCCAGAGGTCGTCCCCCGGTTCGCCCGGGGTGCCTGGGAACGTTGGCACACTCCGGCGTCATAAGTCCAGAGACTGAAGCCTTGTTCGGGTCGGGCGAGGCGGCTCATTCTTTCCCGGGCGGGTTGGTCTCTTTGGTCAAAAGGGCCGCGCGCAACAATGCGTTGACCCCGGCAGCTCGGGTTTCACCAGTTGGACACGGCGCCTGCGATGAGCGCTCATCGCCATGAAATCCAGCTTGAAGATGTTCAGTCTCCGGTAAAACGCGGTGTCCGTTTCGCAAACATCGCCTCGATACCTTCGCGCGCGTCGCCGCTGGCCTGTGCCAGCGCGAACTGATCATAGTCGGAATGACTGGCGACATGTGCCAGGGCGTTGGCATAGGCGTTGATTCCCTGTTTGCACATCCGCAAGGCGACAGGAGGCATCGACGCCGCACGTTCGGCCATGGCCATCGCGGCCTTTTGCACCGTACCATCGGGCGAGGTCTCATCGGCCAGCCCCCAGTCGACTGTGCGTTGCGCGCTCAGTTTCTCGGCCAGCACGATAATGCGCTTGGCACGCGCCGGACCCACCAGGTTGGTGATGCGCGGAACCGATCCCCAGGACATGTTGAACCCGCGTTCCACCTCGGGAACATATAACCTGGAACCGGCCCCAATGAGCCGCAGATCGGTTGCCACAGACAAGGCCACCCCGCCACCAATGCACCAGCCCTCTATCGCCGAGATGGTAAGCGGCTGCAGATCCTCCCAAGCCTGGCACATCCGCGCGCCGGTCTGCAATGCCAGCCGCCGCTCTGCCATGGTGGCTTTCTCAAGCGCCACGGTTTGCGGATCCCTGAGATCAAAGCCCATAGAGAAATTGTCCGCCCGACCAGTCAGCACAATAGCCGATGTCTCGTGATCGTCGTCGAAATTCTTCGCCGCGTCGGTCAGTTCACGCATCATCTGATAGGACAGGGCGTTGGCCGGTTTTCCGCTGTCGAAAGAGACCAGTGCAATGCGCCCGGTCCGGACTATCTTCACCAATTCCATTGAGGCCCCCCCTCAGTCATGGCGAAAGACTGAACGCCGTCCTTCGCCATGTCCAGAGATCATCCGCAAACCCGCCCCTCTGACGCCCGGCCATTTCACGCGGTTTGGTTCGGGGCGCGAATGGGGGCGGCCTGAACCCAGCCCTACGAAATTACACCATCGCGCCGCAACCGGGCAATCTCGTCCCGGCCCAGCCCCAGCTTGCCCAGCACCGCCTCTGTGTCCCCGCCCAGCACCGGCGGCGGGCGGTCCACCGAGGGTGGCATGCCGTCCATCTTCACGCCGGTGCGCAGCACCGAGATGTCGCGTCCCACACCCGGCACGTCCTTGAATTCGGCCAGTATCCCGCGCCCGGCCACCTGTGGATGGACCAGCACCTGCGGCACGCCAAGCACCGCGCCGGTGGGCACGCCGATGCCGTTCAGCGCCTCGACCCAATGCGCCGCATCCCTGGTGGTCAGAACCGTTTCCAGTTCAGCCCGCAGCCTCAGCCGGTTCGCCTTGCGATCCTCTCGCGTGGCGAATTCCGGTCGTGCCAGCAGGTCCGCCCGCCCCAGATGCCGCGCCAGCGCCAGCCATTGCTCGTCCTTGTTGGCGGCGATGTTGATCAGCCCGTCAGCGGCCTGAAACGCCCCCGACGGCGCCGAGGTCGGGTTCTCGTTGCCATGCCGTTGCGGTTCGGCGCCAGCGATCAGATGGTTCGACACCACCCAGCCCATCGTCGCCAGCGTCGCCTCCAGCATCGACACGTCTATGAATGCCCCGCGCTCGGGTGCGTTCAGGGCGGCACAGACCGCCATCGCCGCCGTCAGCCCGCCCACCGTGTCGCTGATCGGATAGCCGACCCGCACCGGCCCGCCCTCGTCGGACCCGGTCACCGACATCACGCCCGCCGCGCCCTGGATGATCTGGTCATAGGCGGGCCGGTCGCGCCAGGGCCCGTCCTGCCCGAAGCCCGAGATCGCAGCATAGATCAGCCGCCGGTTCTCCTCGCGCAGCACCTCGTACCCCAGTTCCAGACGTTCCATCACCCCGGGCCGGAAGTTCTCTACCAGCACATCCGCGCCCCTGACCATGCGCTTCAGCAGATCCTTGCCCGCCCTTGCCTTGAGGTTCAGCGTCAGCGACCTCTTGCCCGCATTCTGCGCCAGAAACGACACCCCCATGCCGGCCCGGTTCAACGCGTCATCCGCACCCAGTTGGCGTGCCAGATCGCCCCGCCCCGGAGCCTCGACCTTGATCACATCCGCCCCAAGATGCGCCAACTGGTGACAGCAGAACGGTCCCGCCAGCACGTTCGTCAGATCCAGCACCTGTACGCCCGCCAACGGCCTCGTTCCCATCGCGCCCTCCATCGCCGCAGCGCGGCAAATACGCCCTTTTCCCCAGGCCTGCCTTACGCTATCAGCACGCGTCCGAACCAAGGAGTCCCGGTCATGGGTTACAAGGTCGTAGTCGCTGGCGCCACGGGCAATGTGGGCCGCGAAATGCTGAACATCCTGGCGGAACGCCAGTTCCCCGTCGAACAGATTGCGGCGCTCGCCTCGCGCCGTTCGCTGGGTACCGAGGTCAGCTTTGGCGACACCACCCTGAAAACCCAGGATCTCGACAGGTTCGACTTCGCCGGTTGGGACATTGCGCTCTTTGCCATCGGGTCGGACGCCACAAAGCAATACGCTCCCAAAGCCGCTGCCGCCGGCTGTACGGTGATCGACAACAGTTCGCTCTACCGCTACGACCCGCAGGTGCCGCTTATCGTGCCCGAGGTGAACCCGCAGGCGGTGCATGGCTATGCCAAAAAGAACATCATCGCCAACCCCAACTGCTCTACCGCGCAGATGGTCGTCGCCCTGAAACCCCTGCACGACCGCGCCACCATCAAACGCGTTGTTGTCGCTACATATCAGTCAGTTAGCGGCTCTGGCAAAGAGGCTATCGACGAGCTTTGGGACCAGACAAAAGGCATGTATGTGCCTGGGCAAGAGGTCGCTCCGTCGGTCTATCCCAAGCAGATCGCCTTTAACGTCATCCCGCATATCGACGTGTTTCTCGACAGCGGCGAGACCAAGGAAGAATGGAAGATGGTCGCCGAGACCAAAAAGATCGTCGATACCTCCATCAAGGTCACCGCCACCTGCGTGCGCGTGCCGGTCTTCGTGGGCCATGCAGAGGCCATCAACATCGAAACCGAAGACTTCCTCGATGAGGACGAAGCCCGTGATATCCTTAGACAATCCCCCGGTATCCTGGTGGTCGACAAGCGAGAGGACGGCGGTTACGTGACCCCGGTGGAATGCGTCGGCGACTATGCCACCTTCATCAGCCGGATCCGTCAGGACAGCACCATCG
>JAAELR010000369.1 GCA_024226455.1 Paracoccaceae bacterium | reverse complement strand
CGTATGGATCAGGGGCTCATCAAATACGGGATCACGAATGGCGGTCTCCAGTGCATCACCTGAAAACAGCAGCGCCAGCCGTTGCTGCACCATCATATGATCGGCCAGATAGGGCGCCAGGTGCTTGCCCCGATCATCGACCACCTGCAGGCTGGCGCCCCAGCCACTGCGCTGCTCATAGGGCAGTACGGCCGGGATCCTGGCGCGGCAAAGCTGATCGACAATTTTGGGTATATCCAGCCGGTGACTATCCGACTTACGGGCCAGCGCCATCCGCAGGCGCGGCTCCAGCTTTTCCCACGAAGAGAGATACTTGTAGACCGGCTCTTTGATTACAATGGGCTCAGGCGGCTCGTCGGCCCGCTCGATCCGCTGTCTACCGGCCTCATCGGCTTGCAACTCCTCATATTCCACCCCATGCCAAAAGACGGCATCGCGCAACGGACGTCGATCAACCTTAACGGCCGCGGCCTCAGCCGACACTTCGAGTGCCGGCATCTCCAGCGCCGCTTCGCCCAGCGATTGCTCCAAACGTAGCTCATACCCCAGCAGCCGGGCCAGCGCCCCGGCCCTCGCTTCCGTTTGCGGGGTGTGCAGTTGCAGCAGATCCACACGCCCTATGATGGATCGCTTCATGGGACGGGGGTAAACCCCTTGGCGACCACGTAGGGCCTGACCTTTTCGAGTCGCGCCTCGCGCTCTTCCTCCGTCTTGCCCTGCTCATATATCACCCGCAACAGATCGATATATTCCGCCTGGCCGGGGAGGGGACGAAGGTGGTTATTCTGAGCAAACTCCCGATCATCGGCGACCTTGCCCGCGGCGGTATTTAAGAGATTGTCCGAGAGGTCTTCAAAGTGCGCCCGCCCCCGCGCCACCAGGGTTTCTATCAACTCTTCCCGCTTTTCCGGCAGGCTGAGGTTACGCACCAGGCAGCGGCGCATAAAGGCGTCCGGGAGGAT
>JAAELR010000368.1 GCA_024226455.1 Paracoccaceae bacterium | reverse complement strand
GATCCGCGCCACGGTCGCGGCACCATTGCCCAGCATCTGTCCGGGATCGGTTCGGTTCAGATAGGCGGCCCTGACCTTCTCAAGGTCATAGCGCCGATGACGGCCCTCGCCCTGGTAACATCCCTCCAGAGTGCCAGCCGTCAGCAATTGCGAATTGCGGCCGGGCGTCAGACCCAGCTCTTTGGCCAGCGCAGCTCTGGTGAGATCGGTCATGGTTGCGTTAGCGTTAGCGTTAGGCTTTCAAAATCCGTTAGCGAGGCAACACCCATGCGCTTCGCCCGCCCGTATACGTTTTGACCCTCAGTAAGGACCCGCAGTTTTCTTGAACCATGGTGGAAATGGTGATCCGCCACGTTCAACCAAAAAGGCCAGCCGCGGGCGGGCGGTGTCGTTCGGGCATTTTCCCGCAGGCGCCATCACGACGTCATGGGCGACCGAGGGCCGGTGACGGGCACAACCCCGCCGTGCTCTTGATCAGGCGGTGTCCCGCCCGAAACAATATGCGCCCGTCAGGGATTCCTGCGCGCGCATGTGGTGAGGATAGAGATTGCGTCGCATTCGGCTGACCGCACTGTCGTCTGCATTTTGTGTGTGGCACGCTCAAATGCCCTGCATGCGCTCCAGAGCGGCGCACAGGGCGGCGCGAAGGCGCTTTGTGCTCTTTGTGGATGCCGACCAGCCATGCGCCTTGAGAACCGCGCTCAGGG
>JAAELR010000367.1 GCA_024226455.1 Paracoccaceae bacterium | reverse complement strand
GCCGCCGAACTGGGACTACCGGCAAACCTGCCCGTCGTCGCCGGGGCCAGCGACGTCTACGCCACCGCCCTCGGCAGCGGCGCTGTGGGTCCAGGTGAGGCCCACCTGTACCTGGGCACCAGCAGCTGGTCGGGAGTGCCTGCACTCCGGCGCCGCATCGACCCAGCCAGCAGCATCGCCACCCTGTGTGGTATCGAACCCGACAGTTACCTGCTGCTGGCGGCCCAGGAGACCGCGGGTGGCTGCGTCGAATGGGCCTGTGAACAGCTGGGCCTGAGCCACCGCTCCACTCCCGACCGGCCGTCCTTCGACGACCTGGCCAGCAGTGCTCCCGTCGGTTCCAAGGGCCTGTTGTTTCTGCCCTGGCTGATGGGAGAGCGGGTGCCCGCGGACGACACCCGGCTGCGCGGCGGCTATCTGAACCTGTCACTGTCCCACGGTCGTGCCGAGTTGACCCGTGCCGTCCTGGAGGGCGTGGCCTGCAACATCCGCTGGGCCTTTGATCGGCTGGCGCAGCTTGCGCGGCCCCTGCAGGGTACTGTGAAACTGGTGGGTGGCGGGGCCTCCAGCGATCTCTGGAGCCAGATCCTGGCCGACACCCTGGGGCGGCCACTGGAACGAGCCATTCATCCGGACCAGGCGGGGGCCAGGGGTGTGGCCATGGCCACCACGGTGGCTATCGGCTGGTATCCCTCACTGGCTGACGCAGCGGCTATGTGCCCGTCCGACCGGGTGTTCGAGCCAGATCCCCAATCCCACCGGATCATGGACCAGCAATATGCGAACTTCCTCACCGCCTACAAACAGCTGCGACCCTGGTATCGGCGGCGGCACGACGTCGAGCCGATGGCTAAGCGGCAGTGAATCAGCCTATGCCCTCCACCCGTGTCTCCACGGGCATGAAAATCCTGTGCAGTAACGACCAATTGTTTCCGCTCCGGGATACCGATACAGAGCAGATCGCCATGACGATCTCCGCCCTGTCACGCGCCGG
>JAAELR010000366.1 GCA_024226455.1 Paracoccaceae bacterium | reverse complement strand
TCGACGCGCAAAATCAACAATGTTAGGCGTTTCCATGGTGGTGTATCTCCTTTGGTTGGGATGCTGTCTCGCAACAACAGTTCAACCAGATACGCCGCCAACCTTCAAACCGCCCAAACACCAGATTCAGTCATAGCTCGAACTATTCTGCCCCCTACCTGAACTACCCCGTCAGGTGCGACCGTGTCCTGACGGACTCACCTTGCCGGGATACCGCCGGGATGCCCGCGCCGGACGTTGACCCACGGGCGGGGGCGCTGTCATCTGGCCGCAGGCAGGAACGGCAAAGAAACCGCGTATGACGGAACCATTGGTATTACTGCCGGGCATGATGTGCGATGCCCGGATCTTCATGCCGCAGATCGTGGCGCTTTCGGGCGAGCAAACGATCCACGTCGCGCCGATCACCGTCGGCGACACGGTCGAGGCCATCGCCCGCCATGTGGTGGCTGGCGCTCCGGAGCGGTTCGCTCTGGCCGGGTTATCGATGGGCGGCATCGTCGCCATGGAGGTGCTGCGGCAGGCGCCCGGTCGCGTCACCCGTCTGGCGCTGATGGACACCAATTGCCAGGCCGAGATGTCGAACATCGCCGCCGCGCGCGAGCCGCAGATAGTGCGGGTCATGACCGGACGGCTGGCAGAGGTGATGCGCGACGAGATGAAGCCCGGCTACCTTGCCCCGGGTCCGCAGCGGTTGGAGGTGCTCAATACCGTGATGGAGATGGCGCTGGCGCTGGGCCCGGATGTCTTCGTACGCCAGTCCCGCGCCCTGCAGCGCCGGCCCGACCAGCAAGGCACATTGAGAAAAGCCAAAACGCCGACGCTGATCCTGTGCGGCGAGCATGATGCGCTCTGCCCCATTCGGCGGCACGAGTTCATGGCGCATCTGATGCCGAATGCTAGGTTGGAAGTGATTGCCGAAGCTGGGCACCTGCCGACGCTGGAACAGCCTAATGCGGTAACCGACCTGCTGCGCCATTGGCTGGCTTCGCCCGTTTCGGTGCCGGCTTAGCCTTTTTCGCCTTTTTGCGCGTTTTCGCCTTGGGTTCGGCCAGCGCCTCGGGCAGGTCCGTGCCCGCCGCGGCGGCGTCGATGAAATCGAGCACCAGCGGTCGGATGTTGTTGCGCCAGGACTTGCCGGCAAAGATGCCGTAATGCCCGGCGCCAGGTTCCACATGCCAGGCTTTCATTTCGTCCGGCAGCCCAGTCAGCAGATCCAGCGCCGCCTTGCACTGGCCCGGCGCGCTGATGTCGTCATTCTCGCCCTCGACGGTCTTGACCGCCACTTGCGAGATCATGCCGATATCCACCTTGCGACCGTTGACGCTGAATTCGTTGCGCGCGATCTCGCGGGACTTGAAGATGCGCTCGACGGTCGAAAGGTAGAATTCCGCCGTCATGTCCATCACCGCGAGGTATTCGTCGTAGAAACGGTTATGGGCATCGTTGTCGCGCCCGTCGCCCTTTGAGACCCGCAGGATCTGTTCCGAGAATGCCTTGCTGTGGCGGTCGCCATTCATCGACATGAAGCCGGCAAGCTGCAACAGCCCCGGATAGACCATGCGGCCCGCGCCCTTGTATTTGAAGCCGACGCGCTGGATCGCCAGTTCCTCAAGCTGCCCCATGGTCACCCGGCGGCCGAAATCGGTAACATCGGTGCCGGCGGCATCGGGGTCGATCGGGCCGCCGATCAGCGTCAGGCTCTTGGGCTGCGCGTCGGGCTCGTACTGCGCCAGATACGCCGTCGCGGCCAGGGTCAGCGGCGCTGGCTGGCAGATGGCGATGACATGGGTGTCGGGGCCAAGGGCGCGCATGTAGTCGATCAGGTACTGGGTATAGTCCTCAATATCGAACTTGCCGTCGCTGACCGGAATGTCGCGGGCATTGTGCCAGTCCGTCACGAAAACCTCGCAATTGACGATCAGGCTTTTCACGGTCGAGCGCAGCAGCGTGGCATAGTGGCCCGACATTGGCGCCACCAGCAACACCCGGCGCGGGAAGGGCTTGCGGCCCTGAACGTGAAAATGGACCAGATCGCCAAAAGGGCGTTCGACGACGGGCTCTATATTGACCAGATGGTCGCGCCCGTCCTCGCAGGTGAAGGTGCGGATGCCCCAGTCGGGTTTGACCACCATGCGCGAGAACGTGCGCTCGGTCACCTCGCCCCAGGCCGACATCATCTGAAAAAAGGGATTAGCGGCAAGACCGGTAGCGGGATAGGCTCCCATCGCCTGCGCCGTCGCGCCCATCCATTGATTCGTGATCCGCAGGGTTTCCATCAGGTCGTAGGTCGCCATATAACGCATCTTTCCCGCCTCTTTTTTAACACACGTCGAAAGGTCGCGTTTTCCTGAGTGGAAGGCGACGTTATGCTGCATGTGCAAAATAACCGGAAATCCGAATATGACAACGCCCGAAAACGCCACAGGCCAAAATCTCGACCAGCTTCACACAAATCTGGCTAGAATAGAGGGATTGTCGCAACGTCTGGTTGCGGCGCTGGCCGAAAAACGCGATGTCAGCCCGTCGCTGCAGGGGCCGGGGTCGGATCTCTACATACGGGCGGCCGGCGCCTATTGGGCAGAGATGATGGCGAATCCTGCCAGGATGCTTGAGCATCAGGTCAGCTATTGGGGCCGGACGCTGGAACATTTCGTCGAAGCTCAGCAGGCGCTGGCCAGTGGCCGGGTGGACCTGCCCGCCGACGACACGCCACCCGACAGGCGCTTTGCCAACCCGTTGTGGCAGAGCCATCCCTATTTCAACATGATCAAGCAGCAGTACCTGCTGAACTCCGAAGCGATCGGGAAGGCGGTCGCCGACCTCGACGGGCTTGAGGACCTTGACCGTCAGCGAGTGGAGTATTTCAGCCGCCAGATCATCGACATGTTCTCGCCGACGAATTTCCTGGCCACCAATCCGGACGCGCTGACCAAGGCAGTGGAAACCGAGGGCCAGTCGCTGGTGGACGGGTTGGAGAACCTGGTGCACGACATCGAGGCGAACGAGGGTGATTTCCTGGTGACACTGGCCGATGAGAACGCGTTTACCGTGGGCGAGAATATCGCCACCGCCGAGGGGTCTGTCGTTTACCGCAACCGCATGTTCGAACTGATCCAGTACACCCCAAGGACAGAATCGGTGCACCGGGTGCCGCTGATCATCTTCCCGCCCTGGATCAACAAGTTCTACATCATGGATCTGAAGCCGCAAAACTCCCTGATCAAATGGATCGTCGAGCAGGGTTTCACCCTTTTCGTGGTCAGTTGGAAGAACCCCGACCAAAGCTATGCCGATGCCGGTCTGGATACCTATATCGAAGAGGGATTCCTGACGGCCATCGATCAGGTCAAGAAGATCACCGGCGAGCCGCAGGTAAACGCGGTGGGCTACTGCATCGCCGGCACCACGCTGTCGCTGACCCTGGCGTTGCTGCACAAGCGCAAGGACAAGTCGGTGAAGTCGGCGACCTTCTTCACTATGCTCAGCGATTTCTCGGATCAGGGCGAATTCACCCCCTTCCTGACCGACGATTTCGTCGACGGGATTGAGGAGGAGGTAAACCGGCACGGTCTGCTCGACAGCTTCTACATGTCGCGCACCTTTTCGTTTCTGCGCGCCAACGATCTGATCTATGCGCCCGCGATCCGCAGCTACATGCTGGGCGAGGCACCGCCGGCCTTCGATCTGCTCTACTGGAACGGCGACAGCACCAACCTGCCGGCACGGATGGCGGTGGAATATCTGCGCTGGCTTTGTCAGCAGAACCGGTTCGCCACGACCGGGGTCGAGATTCTCGGAGAAACCCTGTCGATCAAGGATGTACGTGTGCCGCTCTGCGCGATTGCCTGCGAGACCGACCATATCTCTGACTGGCGCTGTTCCTATGACGGGGTGGCGCAGATGGGCAGCCGGTCGAAGACATTCATCCTGTCGCAATCGGGCCATGTCGCAGGCATCATCAACCCGCCCAGCAAGAAGAAATACGGCCACTACACCAACGCCGGCGCCAGGCTGAACAGCACCGAGTGGCGCGAGGGGGCAGACTATCACGCGGGCAGCTGGTGGCCGCGCTGGGGTGCGTGGCTGGCCAAGGGCGCAGGAAAGCAGGCTCCGGCCCTACCCCCAGGTGATTCTTCCCACCCGATCCTGTGCCCGGCACCCGGGACCTATGTTCTCCCGCAAAACGAGTCGTGATAACAGCGGGCTGAGAATTTTTTCTGCACTGCAGCAAAAAGAACCTTGAAATGCTGCGGTGCGGCGTCCATATTGTGTGCAGACGCAGAAACGCGCACAACCCCGCGCATACGGAGTACCGAAAATGACCGCCAAGACCCAAGACCTCACCAAGATGATGAAAGACATGATGGGCGCGTTCCCGGTCGACATGACCGCGATGCAGGACGTGTTCAAAACCCACGCCGCGCTGGGCGAGAAGATGTCGAAAGTGGCGCTGGAAGCCGCTGAAAAGTCGACCGAGATCTCGACCAAGTGGACCAAGGACACGCTTTCCAAGGTCGGCGCCGTGAGCACCGTCAAGGAAGACCCGACCGACTATGCCAAGGCGATGACCGACTTCGCCAGCGCCCAGGCCGAGATGACCGCTGAATCCATGGCCGCCTTTGCCGAGGTTGCCAAGCGGGTCCAGATGGAAACCGTCGAACTGATGATGGCCGCCGGCAAGGACATGTCCGAGGACGCTACCACCGCCGTCAAGAAAGCCACCGCCGAGGTGACCGCTGCCGCCAAGAAAGCGACTGCTGCCGCCAAGTAAGGCGCAAGAGTTCACAGCATTGCACCGGCCTCCTCCCTGCCGACATGCTGAACTGGGGCGGGCCTTTGGCCCGCTCTTTCGTCATGAGCGGTGATCATGACCATCCGTTCGTGCCCGATGGCCGCGAGAGGGACGCATGGCGATCCTCGGGAAACTGGCGAAAGTCGGCAACTGACGGCTTGTTACCGTCATGCGGACCGGGTCTTTCTTTTCTTGCCGCAACGCAGTAGGATTTTGCTGCACCGCCAAAAGGAGAGGGGACCCAGATGGCCGAGGAAACTGCTCCGTTGCTGGTCAAGCGCTACGCCAGTCGGCGTCTCTATAACACCGAAACCAGCGATTACGTGACGCTGGATGACATCGCGCGGTTCATTCGCGAAGGCCGCGAAGTGCAGATCATCGACCTGAAATCCGGAGACGATCTGACGCGGCAATACCTGCTGCAAATCATCGCCGACCACGAAAGTCAGGGCGAAAGCGTGCTGCCGATCAGCGTGCTGACCGATTTGGTGCGCAGCTACACCACCGAGTTCCAGTCGGTCGTGCCGCAGTTCCTGCAGGCCAGTTTCGAGATGCTGCGCAACGGCCAATCGAAGATGATGGAGAACTTTTCAAACCCGATGGCCGCGATGCCGGGCTTCGACGCGATGAAAGCCCAGCAAGAGGCGTTCACGAAGGCAATGACCGGCGGCTGGTTAGGCGGCGGGCAAGAGGGCGAAGAGCCTGCCTCGAAACCCGAAGGTCTCGACGAAATCAAGCGGCAGCTGGCCGATCTGCAGGAAAAGCTGTCGAAGATGGGCAAATAGCGTAGGGCCCGGGGGTGACCCGGCCACGGTCTTCCGTCGCGAAATATTCTGTCACGGTGCCACTATGTCGATCGTCTGGCGCAGGCTGCCGGACTCGAGATCATAGATCAGGATCTGATCTGCATCCGTCACCACCGCGAACCAGTCCTCGGCCCGGGTGAAGGCCACCGCGCTGGCGCCGCCTGGCAGGGTGATCTGGTCGGGCAGGTCCAGCGAGACCGCGCCGGGCAAGCGGGTGACAAGAAAGACGATCAGCACTATGAAGCCGACGATCATCACCGCCGTCAGCACCGTGACGAGCACACGCAGGAATTTCAGCGATCTGACCTCGGTTTCGGAAGCTTCGTCCATGTCCCTCTCTCGCCTTCAGGTTCTCATCGCCGCCGATCCGCCGCCGCGCCTTGATAAGGCATTGGCCCGCGACGTGCCAGCGGATGCGTCGCTCAGCCGGTCGCGGCTGGCGCGGCTGATCGCGGACGGTGCGGTGATGCGCGGTGGCCAGGTGCTTTGCGATACAAGGGCGCGGGTTTCCGAGGGCGATGTGCTGGAGATCACGCTGCCCGAGGCGGTCGAGACCCACATGGCGCCAGAGGATATCCCGCTGGACGTGGTGTTTGAGGATGACGACCTGATCGTGGTCGACAAGCCCGCCGGAATGGTGGTGCATCCGGCGCCCGGAACGCCTGCCGGCACGCTGGTTAACGCTTTGCTGGCCCATTGCGGCGACGATCTGTCTGGGGTCGGCGGCGAGAAACGCCCCGGCATCGTGCACCGCATCGACAAGGACACCAGCGGGCTGTTGGTTGTCGCCAAGTCGGACCGGGCCCATCACGGGCTGGCCGCGCAGTTCGAGGATCACTCGGTAGAGCGGGTCTATGCCGCGCTGTGTCAAGGCGTTCCGGATGCTGCCGACCCGCGCCTGCGAGGGTTGCGCGGGATCGGGTTCGAGGAGGGCAACGTGCTGAAGATCACCTCCCAGCTTGCCCGCCACAAGACCGACCGGCAGCGCCAGGCGGTGCTGTTTCAGGGCGGCCGCCACGCGGTGACCAGGGCGCGGGTGACAGAGCGGTTCGGGACGCCCCGGGCGGCGGCGCTGCTGGAATGCCGGCTGGAAACGGGGCGCACTCATCAGATACGGGTACATATGGCCCATGCCGGGCACGGGCTGATCGGCGATCCGGTCTATGGGGGGCGGCGCAAGCTGGCGGTCAGGGCCGTGGGGGACGAGGCCGCACGGGCCGCGGCGGAATTTGCCCGGCAGGCGCTGCACGCGGCGGTGCTGGGGTTCCGGCACCCGGTGAGCGCCCAGAACATGCGGTTCGAAGCGCCGATGCCAGATGACATGCTGGGGCTGCTGGCTGCGCTGCGGGGCAGGTGACTTGCCCATGTCCCCATGGGGACATGGGTCTAACGTATTGTAAAATATGCTGAGAGCGCTAACGGAATGCCGCGCTAACGAAGTGACGCGCGAACACAGACGGGCAGGGCCGGTCGCCGCATTCCACGCAGACCCTGATGCGGTAGCCAGAGCATGAAGCCAGGCTCGGCAACTGGCGCGACCGGGCGGGCGGGTTCCCGCGCCGCGTGCAGCGACGGCGCAAGGAACCGGCGAGGCTACCGGCCCGGCCATCTGCAATAGTGGCAGCAACGCCGGGCAGCACACCAAAGAAGGCAGATATGCGCGCAAGTGGACCCGGCCCTCCGGCATGCGGTTCGCGGCGAATGCCGTGCGGCGCCAACTTCACACATTGCCCGCGACCTCGCCAGCTTCCTCGCGGACACTGGCAACACCTGAGACCATCGAGCGATGGTCGCTGGCATTCCTGCGCGAACGCTTGACAAAGACTGCAACACGCCTGGTGGCTCATGGCCGTTATGCCATCTTCCAGATGGCCGCATCTGCGTTGCCCCGAGAGGTTTTCGCGGAAATCCTCGGCCTGATCAACGCTTTTCGTGACTCGCCTGCAATCGCGTTATCAGCATGTTTGGCCGCTCGGGAACCGCAAAGCGCATTGCTTGCCACCAGACAGATGCGCCTGAAAACCGGCAAAATGACGCCTCAACGGTTGCGGCAACCAAATTGGTCGCCCTTTGCGGGCGAGGCGCAGCACCCACAACGACTGGAGACCGGGAATGCATGAAATCGTATCGCCGACGAGAGTACCGTCACGGGAGGCAGCGGAAATTGGGAATACCGATTCAAAACAGGCAATAAGAACCCCCGACGAGACAAAATCGGGCGAGTGCAGATTTTGGCGAGAGATTGCAGAAAACAAAAGGGAGCACCGATATGCCGACAACAGAAGCGTTTTCCTTCGGTTATTCAATACTCGAAGATCCGCCCGATGGATCTTCGACATATGGGTCGCCAGCGATCCAGAATTACGAGTTTCGGGACACCGCAGATGGCACCTCGGACGGCATGACAGCTATCGGTGGATCAGTTGAATTGTACATCTCAGGCGCATTTGCGGGGACATTTACAGTCTGGTGGTTCACCGCGTCAGGTGACCCGATCATGGAGCACTCCAGCGGGGGCCACGCAGCCTATTCCAACAACGGCTTTTTGATCGGCACCAATGTCGGCCCGGTAACGACGGGCACCTATCTATACTGTTTTGGGGAAGGGACGCTGATTGAAACCGATACCGGGCAATGCGCGGTCGAAACCCTGCAGATCGGTGATGTTGTGCAGACAGCCGACGGTCGCGCTGTCGCGGTCAAATGGATTGGTAGCCAGACGATCCGCAAGCTGTTCTCAGGTGCCCGCGCGCAGTTGGTT
Organism: Paracoccaceae bacterium; assembly: GCA_024226455.1. Taxonomy (GTDB): domain Bacteria; phylum Pseudomonadota; class Alphaproteobacteria; order Rhodobacterales; family Rhodobacteraceae; genus JAAELR01. The sequence goes on along the minus strand of JAAELR010000366.1, from coordinate 1,765 downwards.
CAAATTCGGGCCGGGGCTTTGGGTTGCGGCCTGCCGACCAGAGATCTCACCGTAACGGGTGATCACGGGATGGTGCTGGACGGGCTGGTGATCAACGCCAGTGCGCTGGTGAACTGTGGTTCAGTTGACTGGGTGCCGCTGGCAGAAATCCCGGACCGCTTCATGGTCTATCACGTCGAAACGCAAGCCCATGACGTGATCCTTGCCAATGGCACGGCCAGTGAGACCTTCGTGGACGTGGCGGGGCGGATGGAGTTCGACAACCATCAGGAATATCTCGACCTTTACGGCGCCGAGCGGATCATCCCCGAGATGGACCGGCCCCGCATAAGCTCGCGCCGGTTGTTGCCCGAGGCGATCAGGGCGCGGTGCGCCGGAGTTTGCCCGGCAGGCGCTGCACGCGGCGGTGCTGGGGTTCCGGCACCCTGTGAGCGCCCAGAACATGCGGTTCGAAGCGCCGATGCCAGATGACATGCTGGGGCTGCTGGCTGCGCTGCGGGGCAGGTGATTTCCCCATGAGAACATGGGTCTAACGTATTGTAAAGTATGCTGAGGGCGCTAACGGAATGCCGCGCGAATTCAGGCGAAACTGCCCGGCTGCGCCGTCCCATGGGTTGAAAGAAAGGCCTTGTCCGCGAATTTCCTTGCAATCGCGCTCTTTGTGGTAAAACTTAATGGTCGGACACCTCTTTTTGTGGTTGGACAGAAGTTCCAACCCACAAGCAGCCTGCGAAGGGAGGAGTCTGGTGCTGGTTTGACGGTCGGTTTGACCGCGCGGAGCAGATCAAGGCGCATTGGGCAGCATGAGGGACCGACGGTCGCCGGACTCTGTCTTGTTTGCAAAACCCACTACGTGATGTCGGGCAGACGCCGGTGAGGGGTGGTGAATGCCATGGGCTCGGTGCATCCCTAGACAATACTTCACACAAAGGTTCCAATGGGAGGTGCCGAAATGGCGACGACTATATTCACATCGACCGACATTATTGAGCTCAATGGCTTTACTGACCATGGCACTACCGCCTCATGGTCAAGTACTGGCCATGCCACCCAGGCCTTTCCTGTCGTTGACCATAATGAAGATGGCGATTTGGACTCGACAGGATCGCCGGACCATTTCGGCGGCGTGCCATATTCTGGATACACCGTTGAAATTGGTGGTAATACATACGCTATTTTTCTTCTTGGCGGTAAGGGTTACATCCCCTACGATGTCGCGTTTGACGACTTGACTGCGCAATCAATCCCAACAAGTACGTCCGACAAGTCAGAGAACGGAACCGCCCAGAATTTCTGTTTCGCCGCCGGCACCGGCATCGCCACGCCCGCGGGCGAAACCACGGTCGACGAGCTGCAGATCGGCGATACCATCCTGACCGCGGATGGCAGCGCTGTCACGGTCAAGTGGATCGGCCACCAGACAGTGCGCCCGGTCCTGGGGTTGATGAACCAAAGGCTCGAACCGGTGCGCATCTGCGCCGGCGCACTGGGCCAGGGTTTGCCGCTCGCCGATCTCACGGTCACTGCCGACCACGGCGTGGTTATCGACGATCTGGTGATCAACGCCTCGGCGCTGGTCAACGGCAGCACCATCAATTTCGTTCCCGTCGCCGAACTGGACAAAGAGTTCACCTATTACCACATCGAAACGCAAGACCACGACGTCATCCTCGCCAATGGTGCGGCGGCAGAGACGTTTGTCGATGTGGCCGGTCGTTCGGGTTTCGACAACCATCAGGAATACCTCGACCTTTACGGTGCCGAG
>JAAELR010000365.1 GCA_024226455.1 Paracoccaceae bacterium | reverse complement strand
GAGCGATTCTTTTCAGCCGGCTGGGATTTGAAAGCCGCCGCCGAGGGTGAGGCACCCGATGCCGACCAAGGCATTGGCGGCTTCGCCGGTCTGACCGAGTATTGGGATCTCAAGAAACCGGTGATCGCCGCGGTCAACGGCATGGCGCTCGGCGGCGGTTTCGAGCTGGCGCTGGCCGCCGATATGATCGTTGCCGCCGATCATGCCGAATTCGCGCTGACCGAGGCGAGCATCGGCCTGATCGCCGACGCCGGCGGCGTGATCCGATTGCCGCGTCGTTTGCCGCGCGCCGTCGCGATGGAAATGATGATGACCGGGCGGCGCGCCGGTGCCCTGGAACTGGCGCGTTGGGGGCTCGTCAACGAGGTCGTGCCGATCGGTGATTTGATGGCTGCCGCGCGCGGGCTGGCTGAAAGGGTCGCCGCCTGCGCTCCGCTGTCGCTGCAGGCGATCAAGGAAATCGATAGCGCCACCGCTGGCGCTGGCGAGCGCGAGGCGTTTCGCATCATGCGCGGGCACGACCTGCCGGTTTATCGACGTGTCTACGATTCCAGGGACGCCGCAGAGGGCATGGCGGCGCTGGCGGAGAAACGCGAACCGAACTGGAGAGGACGATAATGGTTACTGAAACTATCCTGTACGACTGGACAGGAGATATCACGGCGCCGCTGCGGCTGGTCGATACCAGCGTCAAGCCGGAGTGGATCGATGAGTATCAGCATTTGAACATGGCGCACTACCTGACCATCTGCGACCAGGCGAATTGGGCCTTTTGGAACTGGGTCAATCACCCGGCACAAAACATGGAAGCGCGCGACGGACACGAGTACGTGATCGTCGAGAATCATGTTCACTATATCGGCGAGCTATCGCTGGACGCGCCGCTTTACGTTACGACGCAGTTGACCGGTCTTGATGACAAACGTTTTATTTTGTTTCACCGGGTGTGGGATGCGCGTGACGACAGCCTGGCGGCGACCAACGAGGTCAAGAGCCTGGGCTTCAATCTGAAGCGGCGCGGAATCGAGTCATGGACGGCGCCGGTCAGGGCACGACTCGATCAAATTCTAATTGTCCACGAAGCACTGGGCGTGCCCGAGCAGGCCGGTCAGGGCATCGCCCTGAAACGGAGGTAAGGCCCATGCGAATCGAGCGGATTACCCTTTATTCCGTGCCGATCGACGTCGGCATGGAATTGACCCGGTACGTCGCAAGCCAGTCAATCGATCCGGCGCTGGATACACTGGTGGTCAGGATCGAGACCGATAGCGGGCTCATCGGCTGGGGCGAAGTCTGTTCCGCGCCGCCCTATTACCTGCCGGAACTGTCGGCCGGTGCGCGCGAGGGAATCCGGCATGTCGCGCCGGTTGTGCTGGGGCGCGATCCACGTCAGGTACTATCGTTGCTGGGCGATATCGGTG
>JAAELR010000364.1 GCA_024226455.1 Paracoccaceae bacterium | reverse complement strand
GCGCACCCCGGTTTCATCGCTGGCTACAACGTCCGCCTGGCGCAACTCGTTGATAATCTCCTGCCGGGCGGCCTCAAATGACCGATGACTGCGTTTGAGCATATTGGCCAGAGTGCCCTGGCTCACCTTCACACCGAACACCTCATCCACTGCCCGGCAGTGGTTTGCTAGCAAACCACGAGAGGGAACATACCCCCTCTCATCGATACTGCGTATCGACTGCCGGGCTACGGGCAGCCGGGCAAAGGAAACCGACTGGTAGGTCTTCAGATAGAGGGCAAGTGCGTGCAGGCGAGGGCCGAACGGGGTTCCGGTCGCAGCGTCTGGGAGGTCCCCCTTGACCCGGGCGCGGTAATGCGGGCAACACACGCGCAATCTGCGGTGGCGGAACACCAAAGGCGCAATCGGCGGCAGTTCGATCTCGTCGTATTCGCCGATGATTTCGGCCTGCAAATCCGGCGGCAACTCGGTGGCGCACTCAGAACATCTGTCGGGCCGATGATCGACAATCTCGTCGGGAGTGGCGTGAAGAGAACGGCTGTGACCCTGGCGGCCGGGCTTGGCTCCGCCCGGCTTGGACTGCGCACGTTGGGCTTTCTTATCTGTCGATGGCGGCTTTGAGGACGTGCGGGACGTCTTCGAAGGGCGTTGTAAACTCAGAATGAGTTCAACCAATTCCGGCTTGCTAAGCTTCTCAAGGGTATTTCGATCCATGGCCCCATAGATTCAGAGATCCCGAGCGACCACAAGGGCGCGCGCAAGGGGGGGTGAGTAATTACGTTGAGGAGAAATGTGTGACTGGTCAATTGAGCTTCGACCCGGTGATTTGCTTGATGGTCCGTCAGATTTTGACAACCCCCCTCGACAAGAAAAAACGCCATTCGCCGCCAACCGATTGATTGTTTGAGAATTGTCAGGGGACTTGGGAGCAACCTTCGGCATCCCTGCGCCCTCACGCCTGACAACCCCCTTGGCAATCCCGCCGCGATGCATTCTGATAGGCTCATGGAATATACACGCAGACGTTTTCTGACATCGGCCGCCGGCACTGCCGCAGCGCTGCCCGGCCTGAACCTTGCCACCGCAACCCCCGCCGAGGCCAAGACCAAACTGACGCTGCCGCGCTGGCGCTATGGCAAGGGCAGCTATGCCGACGACACGGTGCTGATGTTCCGCGGCAACCCCTCGCATACTTTCTATGGCACCGGCCCGGTACCGGACGCGCCGCGGCTGCACTGGTCGCACAAGATGCCCGCCGTGGTGCGCACCAGAAGCGGCGTCGTCTGGGCCGGCACCGGCTGGACCGGCTCTGCCTCGAAACTGGGCGATTATGTCTTCGTGGGGTCCGCCGGCGGCGCGGTCTATGCCTACGAGGCCTATACCGGCAAGGTCGCCTGGCAATACCAGCAGAGCGGCGCGCGCATGTTCAAGGGTTCGCTGTGCATCTACGACAACAAGATCTATATCGGCAATGTCGACAACCTTCTGCGTTGCATCGACGCCGAGACGTCCAAGACGCTCTGGCGCTTCGACACCGGTCGCGACCTGGACAGCAGCCCTTGCGTCGTCAACGGCCGACTTTATATCGCGGGCGAGAACGGCCACGCGCGCTGCATCGACCCTCAGGATGGCAGGGAAATCTGGCGAACGTTTCTGGGTGGCGTCGGCCCCGGCACCAAGCCCGGATCGAACGGTTCGGAAACCTCGCCCGCGATTGCTGATGGAGAGTTTTACGCCGCCACCTATGACGGCGATCTCTTTTGCCTGGACACCGGCAGCGGCGCAGTCAAATGGAAGACCAGGACGCATGACGACACCGACGCCTCGCCTGTCGTGGCAGGCGATTTCGTCTATGCGGCGGCGGAAGAGAAAGCCTCGCACCTATTCGCTTTCGAACGCAGCAAGGGCAAAGAGATCTGGCGCTACTCCAAGAATACGCGCGGCTACTGGTCGACGCCTGCGGTGGCCGGTGGGCGGATCTATATCGGCGGTGACGACAACCGGCTGCATTGCGTGGACGCGCGGTCCGGGCGGTCGATCTGGACCTTCAAGACCGGAGGCGCGGTCTGGAGCAGCCCGGCGGTGGTCGACGGCAAGGTGATTTTCGGCTCGCGCGATGCGCATCTCTACATGGTCGACGCGCAGAGCGGGCGGCAGATCTGGCGCCACAAGGTGGCCGGGCGGATCATCTCCAGCCCTTGTGTCGTGGACGGTTATATCTGGGTAGGCACGGCGACGGGCACGTTCTATTGCTTTGGGCAGTAGGGCGCATTGAGCCTTGGTCGAACTACGGGCAAAGGAAGCCTGTGGCCTGCGGGCCGGGATCGTCTGATATGCGCTTTCGCGCAGAGGCTTCGAAGATGGGTTGTAGAGCGACAAGGCCAGGACCCGGTCACCTTGCCCTCGCGGGTCGTCAAGGGGCTGTCAACGAAGGTGAACACAAACCCGCCGCCCGTGCCCGGGCAAAACGTTGAAATCACATACGAAGCCGGGTTGAATTTCCGGTCCCGGTAAAAGCAAACTGCCACGAAATGCAGACCGATCGACCCATCCTCACACTCGCCGTTTCCCAGACCCTGGTCTGGGCAGGTCTGTTTTACATCTTCCCCGCCTCGCTTTTGCGCTGGGAGACGGCGCTGGGCTGGTCCAAGCTGGACCTGACGCTTGCCATCACCATCGCCACGCTGGCCGCTGCCGCCGGGTCGCCGCTGGCGGGCCGGATCATCGACGCCGGTCGCGGCCCGGTTCTGATGGGGCTCTGCACGGCGCTGGGCGGGCTTGGCATTGTCCTGCTCAGCCAGGTCAGCCAGCTTTGGCAGTTCTACACGATCTGGTTTCTTGTTGGATGCATGCTGTCGGGCAGTCTCTATGACGCCTGTTTCGCACTGGTTACTCATACCCGCGGGGCAGGGGCCAAGCAGGGTATCGTCGTGATCACCCTGGTGGCCGGTTTCGCCGGAACCGTGTCATTCCCCACCGTGCACGTGCTGTCCCAGGCAATGGGCTGGCGTATGGCCACCGCGATCATGGGGGTCACAGTCATCGGCCTGGTGGCGCCGATGCAGTATCTGGGCGCCCGCGCCCTGCAGCGAGGCCGCATCCCGCCGCCGCCGCGCCACGGCGCGCCAGAGCCCGGCCACGCCTTTCTGCGCCGCCCGGTCTTCTGGCTGCTGGGGCTCGGCTGGGCGATGCTGGCGCTGGTGCACGGCGCCACGCTGCACCACCTGCTGTCGATCCTGGCCGAGCGCGACATTGCGCCGGCCACGGCGGTGTTGGCCGCCAGCGGCATCGGCCCGACGCAGGTCGCCGGGCGCATCGCCATGGTCGCCACGCAAAGACATCTCGGCCACCACGCTTTTGCGCTCATCGCCTTTGCCATGCTCGGCGGGGCGGTGCTGCTGCTCAACATGGCAGGCTCGAACATCGCCCTGGTCGGCGCCTTCGTGCTGCTTTTCGGCAGCGCCTGGGGCACCGTCAGCATCCTGCGCCCGGTGCTGGCCCGCGACATCCTCGGCGAAGAGAATTTCGGGGCCAAGTCCGGCAGCCTGGCGCTGATCTTTCTAACCGCCGCGTCGGGTGCCGCCTGGTTCGGCGCCCTGATCTGGAGCGTGGGAGGCTATACGCTGATGCTGTCGCTTCTCACCGGTCTGGCTGTGCTCGGCGCGGTATTCTACACGCTGGCAGACCGGTTCGCGCGGCGGTAGCGAAAAAAGCCCGGCAAGGGCTTGATGAGCGCCTGCCCGGGTCTCTGCCCGGCATCCGGTGTCCTTTGCAGAATCACCGAGGCTCTCATATCAGCCAATTCAGGGCGGTCGAAATGGAGGAAAGACACAATGGCCGAGTTTCAGGGGCAGGTCGCAGTGGTGACGGGCGGGGCGCAGGGCATCGGTCATGCGGTGGCAGAGCGGTTGCGGGTGGGGGGCGCGTGGGCCGTGCTGTGGGATATCGATGGCGATCTGGCCGCCGATGCAGCCCGGGCGTTTGGCGGCAATGCGATGGGGCTGCAGGCGGATGTGTCCGACTGGGCCAGTGTCGCCGCGGCCCGCGACGCCACGCTTCGCCGCACCGGCCGCATCGACATACTGGTGAATTCTGCCGGTGTCGCGGGCGGCAACGCCACGGTCGAGGATTACCCGGTGGATGTCTTCGCCGACACGGTTGCGGTCAACTTGATCGGCACATTCCACACCAACAAGGCGGTGGTGCCGGCAATGCGCGCGCAGGGTTACGGGCGGATCGTCAATATCGCGTCGGTGGCGGGCAAGGAGGGCAACCCCAATGCCAGCGCCTATTCCGCCTCGAAGGCGGGTGTGATCGGACTAACCAAGTCGCTGGGCAAGGAACTGGCGGGCGAGGATATCGCGGTCAACTGCGTTACCCCGGCGGCGGCGCGAACCCGGATATTCGACCAGATGAGCCAGGAGCATATCGACTACATGCTGTCCAAGATCCCGCGCGGCCGGTTCCTGGAGCTGGGCGAGGCGGCGGCGATGATCGAATGGCTGTGCTCGCGCGGGAATTCTTTCACCACCGGCGGTGTGTTCGACCTTTCGGGCGGACGCGCGACCTACTAGGCCGATATCGGGCAGGATTTGCGCCGCGCTGGCGCGCGTCGCCAGGGCGGCGGGCCCTCGGCTGACGCCTCGGGCCCGCTTGTGCCCCGGGTTCCGGCGCTGCGGTCGGAGGCGATGCTTGCCAGGATTTTTTGCCACCGGCGGCAATGCCCTCGGCCAGATGAACGGGAACCCCGGTCCTTCGGCACCGGGACCCGCCGGACCGGGTGTACGAAAATCGCAATACCTGGTTCGGCTCTTGCAGCCGACATGCGCCCGCGTCCATGACCGCGGCTGACCGATCACCGCCAAAGACGTTCTCTTCATGCTGGAAATCCGCGACCTGCAATACCTGTCCGCCCTGGCGCGGATGAAGCATTTTGCCAAGGCGGCGCAGGAATGCGGCGTGTCGCAGCCGGCCTTTTCGCTGCGCATCCGGGGCATGGAGGACCGGCTGGGCGTCACCATCGTCAGGCGCGGCAACCGCTATCAGGGGCTGATCGCCGAGGGAGAGGCGATCCTGCGCCATGCCCGGCGCATTCTCGACGACGTGCGGTTTCTCGAACAGGACCTGCTGGCCGCAAGGGGTCAGATCGCCGGCGGGCTGTCTCTGGGCGTGGTGCCCACGGCGGCGGCCTATGCCGCAAGGCTGGCGATCCGGCTGCACGCCGCCTATCCCGGTATCGTGGCACGGATCGAGACCGCTACCTCGCTGGCCATCCAGCAGGGTATAGACGACGGCACGTTCGACGCCGGGCTGACCTATGACGATGCGGTTTCGGGCGACATGATGACACACGAGCCGCTTTAAGAGGAACATTACGTGCTGCTGGCGCCGGTGCTGTTGGCGCCGCGGCTGCGCGGCACCGCCACCTGGGCCGAGGCCGCCGAACTGCCGCTGAGCCTGCTGGAGCCGGGCATGCAGAACCGCCGCATCGTCGACCGGGTGTTCGAAGAGGCCGGCGCCCGCCCGCAGGTCATTTCCGAGACCAACGCGCTGACCACGTCTGTGGTCATGGCCTGCGAAGGCGCCTGCGCCACCGTGCTGCCGCGGGTGCTGCTTAACGCGCTGGGGCCGCTGCGGCAGACCGTGACGCTGCCGCTGGTCAAGCCGGTTCTGCGCAAGACGATCAGCCTGGTGACAGCGTCGCGCATGCCCGGACTGCCCACGGTAGAGGCGTTGAGGCGCACGATCGGGAGGACGCGCGATAAGAAAAACAAATCGCACCATATCAAACAGTGAATTGACGATAGGCTGCTCAAATGAAAGGCAGCCCATGTTCAGGGAGGGTTGCATGGTGCCGTTGGACGACCGCAAAGGGGTCTGGAAACAGGGCCGCGGCAAGGGCCGCAGGACGCCGAAAGGCCGTCAGGTGCAGGATGCCGCGCTGCGTCAGGTCCGGGATCTGTTGGGCGACCGGCCCCGTCGCCGCGACCTGCTGATCGAATTTCTGCACCTGATTCAAGATGCTTGCGGGCACCTTGGTGCCGCTCACCTGGCCGCGCTGGCCGATGAGATGCGCCTGGCGCAGGCCGAGATCTATGAGGTCGCCACCTTTTATGCCCATTTCGACGTCGTCCGGGAAGGCGAGGCGCCGCCGCCGTCGCTGACCATCCGGGTTTGCGAATCGCTCTCTTGCGAGATGGCCGGGGCGCAGGCGCTGGCCCGGGACTTGCAAGAGGGGATGGACCCGGCAGAGGTCCGCGTGCTGCGCGCGCCTTGCATGGGCCGCTGCGACAGCGCGCCGGTTCTGGAACTGGGGCACAACCATATCGGCCATGCCACAGCCGCCAGGGCCGAGGCGGCGGTTGCCGCCGGTGACACCCATGCGCATGTGCCCGGCCATGAGACGCTGGAAACCTATCGCGGCGGCGGCGGGTACGAAACTCTTGCCGCGCTGCGTGCAGACGGCGACTGGCAGGCGGTGCAGGAGACCGTGCTGGCCAGCGGGCTGCGCGGGCTGGGAGGCGCGGGGTTCCCGTCGGGCCGCAAGTGGGGCTTTGTGCGCGCCAACGAGGGCCCGCGCTATCTGGCGGTGAATGGGGATGAGGGCGAACCGGGCACCTTCAAGGATCGCCACTATCTGGAACGCAGCCCGCACCTGATGCTTGAGGGTATGCTGATCGCCGCCTGGGCGGTCGAGGCCGAGACCTGTTTCATCTACATTCGCGACGAATACCCCGCGGTGCGCCAGATCCTTGGCCGAGAGATCGCCGCCCTGGAACAGGCCGGCATCGTCGCCCCCGGCTACATCGATCTGCGCCGCGGCGCGGGCGCCTATATCTGCGGCGAAGAGAGCGCCATGATCGCGTCGATCGAGGGCAAGCGCGGCCTGCCGCGCCACCGTCCGCCTTTCGTGGCACAGGTCGGTGTCTTTGGCCGCCCGACGCTGGTGCATAATGTCGAAACGCTGCTTTGGGTGGCACGGGTCTGCCGCGAGGGGCCCGGGGTATTGAACAGCGTCGAGAAGAACGGGCGCCGGGGGCTGCGCAGCTATTCGGTTTCGGGGCGGGTGAAGACCCCGGGCGTGCGCCTGCTGCCCGCCGGGTCGACCATGCACGATATCATCGAGGCGTGTGGCGGCATGGCCGATGGTCATGTCTTCAAGGCGTTTCAGCCCGGCGGGCCATCGGCGGGCCTGCTGCCCGCCTCGATGGGCGCTATCGCGATGGATTTCGACGTGCTGCAGGAACACGGGACATTCATCGGATCGGCGGCCATTGTGGTGCTGTCGGATCACGACAGCGCCCGGGACGCGGCGCTCAACATGCTGCGGTTCTTCGAGGATGAAAGCTGTGGCCAGTGCACGCCCTGCCGGACCGGTTGTCAAAAGGCGGTCACGCTGATGCAGGCGCAAAGCTGGGATCAGGCGCTGCTGGAGGATCTCTGCCAGGTGATGGCCGACGCCAGCATCTGCGGGCTGGGACAGGCGGCACCGAACCCGATCCGGCTGACCATGAAGCATTTCGCAGAGGAGATTTGAACCATGGCCGGCAATGCGCACAATCAGGTGACCTTCAGCCTCAACGGCAAGGACGTGACCGTGCCCGAGGGCCGGACCATATGGGAGGCCGCGAACGGGCAGGGGCTGGTGATCCCGCATCTGTGCCACAAGCCCGCGCCGGGGTTTCGCAGCGACGGCAACTGCCGCGCCTGCATGGTCGAGGTAAAGGGAGAGCGCACGCTGGTGGCGTCCTGCATCCGGCCGGTGGCCGAGGGCATGGTTGTGACCACCGACAGCGAACGGGCCGGGAAATCGCGCAAGCTGGTGGTGGAATTGCTGGCCGCCGACCAGCCCGAGGCGGCGCATGACGCGTCCAGCCATTTCAACGCCATGGCCGCTTTGAACGGGGTCGGCGAAAGCCGGTTCCCTCCGAAAGTCCCCGACCATGTACCGTTGCTCGATGACAGCCATGTGGCCATGCGCGTCAATCTCGACGCCTGCATCCACTGCAACCTCTGCGTTCGCGCCTGCCGCGAGGTGCAGGTCAACGACGTGATCGGTTTGGCCGGGCGGGGCCATGGTGCGAAGATTGTTTTTGACTTCGATGACCCGATGGGTGCCAGCAGCTGCGTGGCCTGCGGCGAATGCGTGCAGGCCTGCCCCACCGGCGCTCTGATGCCCGCATCGGTGCTGGATGATGCGCATGCCGGTGACAGTGCGGATTATGACCGCGAGGTGCAGTCGGTCTGCCCGTTCTGCGGTGTCGGTTGCCAGATGTCGTTCAAGATCAAGGACGGCAGGATCAGATATGTCGAGGGCGCCGATGGTGCCGCAAACGAGAACCGGCTTTGCGTCAAGGGCCGCTTCGGGTTCGACTATATCGACCACCCGCACCGGCTGACCAAACCGCTGATCCGGCGCGACGATGCCCCCGCAAAGGGGCTGAACGTCGATCCGGCCAACTGGCAGACCCATTTCCGAGAGGCAAGCTGGGAAGAGGCGCTGGACGTGGCCGCCGGCGGGCTTAAAGGCCGGGGCCGTGAGGTTGCCGGGTTGGGCAGCGCCAAATGTTCCAACGAAGAGGCCTATCTTTTTCAGAAGTTCATCCGCCAGGGCTTTGGCCACAACAATGTCGACCACTGCACAAGGCTCTGCCATGCCTCCAGCGTTTCGGCTTTGCTGGAAAACGTCGGCTCGGGCGCCGTCACCGCGGCCTTCAACGAGATAGAAAACGCAGATGCCGCCATCGTCATCGGCTGCAACCCGGTCGAGAATCATCCCGTCGCCGCCAGCTATTTCAAGCAGTTCGCCAAGCGTGGCGGCAAACTGATCGTCATGGATCCTCGCGGCCACGGGCTGAAACGCCACGCCACCCACATGATGCAGTTTCGCCCCGGCGCCGATGTCAGCATGTTGAATGCAATCATGCATACCATCGTCGCCGAGAAGCTTTACGACGAAAGCTATATCGATACCTTCACCGACAACTGGCAGGCGATGAAAGAGCATCTGGCGCACTACACCCCCGAGGCCATGGCCTGGGTTTGCGGCGTCGATGCCGAAACACTGCGCGCCGTCGCCCGGGATTTTGCCAATGCAAAGGCGGGCATGATCTTTTGGGGCATGGGGGTCAGCCAGCATATCCACGGCACCGACAATGCCCGCTGCCTGATCTCGCTTGCCCTGATGACCGGCCATATCGGCCGCCCCGGCGCCGGCCTGCACCCCTTGCGCGGTCAGAACAACGTGCAGGGCGCCAGCGACGCCGGGCTGATACCGATGTTCCTGCCCGACTACCAGTCGGTCAGAGACGACCATGTGCGCAGTACCTTTCACGAGATCTGGGGCGACGACAGCTATCAGAACGCGCATATGGGGCTGACGGTGGTGGAAATCATCGACGCGATCCATGGCGGCGACATCAGGGCGATGTATGTCATGGGTGAAAACCCCGCCATGTCCGACCCGGATGTGGAACATGCCCGCGCCGCGTTGGCGAAGCTCGACCATCTGGTGGTGCAGGATATCTTTCTGACCGAAACCGCGAACTTCGCCGATGTGATCCTGCCCGCCAGCGCCTGGGCCGAAAAGACCGGTACCGTGACCAACACCAACCGGCAGGTCCAGATGGGCCGCCCCGCCGTGGCGCCCCCGGGCGAGACGCGCCAGGACTGGGCGATCACCACCGATCTGGCGAAACATTGCGGGCTGGGCTGGACCTACAGCCACCCAAGTGAGATCTTCGCCGAGATGAAACTTTCCATGCGATCGCTGAACAACATCACATGGGACCGGCTGGAGACCGAGAGCACGGTGGCCTATCCCAGCCTTTCCCCGACCGACCCGGGCCAGCCGATCGTCTTTGGCGACGGGTTCCCGCGCGCCGATGGCCGGGCCCGGTTCACCCCGGCGATGATCGTTCCGCCCGCCGAGGTGCCCAACCCCGACTATCCGATGGTCATGACCACGGGCCGGCAACTGGAACACTGGCACACCGGCTCGATGACCCGCCGCGCCACGGTGCTGGACGCGGTAGAGCCAGAGGCCAATGCCTCGCTGCACCCCAGAACCCTGCGCAACGAGGGGATCGAACCAGGTGACCTGATAGATATCTCCACCCGCCGCGGCACCATCACCATCATGGCCCGCGCCGACCGCGCAGTGGCCGAGGAAATGGTGTTCGTGCCTTTTGCCTATGTCGAGGCGGCGGCCAACACGCTGACCAATCCAAAGCTTGACCCTTATGGCAAGATCCCGGAGTTCAAGTACTCTGCCTGCCGCATCCGACGACACATAGCGGCGGCGGATCAAACTGCCGCCGCGTCCCGCCCGCCATGCAACCAGACCCGGCCCCAATAACGCCCAAACCAAGGAACCAACCCAATGTCAGACATCGAGATTGCCCGCGCGGCCAAGAAAAAACCGATCCAAGAAATCGGTGCCATGCTGGATATCCCCACAGAGCACCTGCTGCCCTTCGGCCACGACAAGGCCAAGGTCAGCGCCGAATTCATCAAGGCCCAGAAAGGCAAGAAAGACGGCAAGCTGATCCTGGTGACCGCGATCAACCCGACGCCCGCGGGCGAGGGCAAGACCACCACAACGGTGGGCCTTGGCGACGGTCTGAACAAGATCGGCAAGAAGGCGATGATCTGTATCCGCGAGGCCTCGCTTGGCCCGAACTTCGGCATGAAGGGCGGCGCCGCGGGCGGCGGCTATGCCCAGGTGGTGCCGATGGAGGACATGAACCTGCATTTCACCGGCGACTTCCACGCCATCACCAGCGCGCACAACCTGCTCAGCGCCATGATCGACAACCACATCTATTGGGGTAACGAGCTGGAGATCGACGAGCGCCGCGTCAGCTGGCGCCGGGTGCTCGACATGAACGACCGGGCGCTGCGTGACACGGTGACCTCGCTGGGCGGCGTGATGAACGGCTTCCCGCGCCAGACCGGGTTCGACATCACCGTGGCGTCCGAGGTCATGGCGATCCTTTGTCTGTCCAACGATATCGAGGATCTGCAAAAGCGCCTTGGCGACATGATCGTGGCCTACCGCCGCGACCGTTCGCCGATCTATGCCCGCGACATCAAGGCCGACGGCGCGATGACGGTGCTCTTGAAGGACGCCATGCAGCCAAACATCGTGCAGACGCTGGAAAACAACCCTGCCTTCGTGCATGGCGGCCCGTTCGCCAACATCGCGCATGGCTGCAACTCTGTCGTTGCCACCAAGACGGCGCTGAAACTGGCCGACTACGTGGTCACCGAGGCCGGCTTTGGCGCAGATCTGGGGGCTGAGAAGTTCCTCAACATCAAATGCCGCAAGGCGGAACTGGCCCCCGATGCGGTGGTGATCGTGGCCACCGTGCGCGCCATGAAGATGAACGGCGGTGTGGCCAAGGCGGATCTGGGCCCCGAGAATGTCGAGGCGGTAGAGGCGGGCTGTTCCAACCTCGGGCGGCATATCGAGAACATCAAGCAGTTCGGCGTTCCGGCCGTGGTGGCGATCAACCACTTCGTCACCGACACCGATGCCGAGGTCCAGGCGATCCGCGACTATGTGGAAAACCTGGGGTCCGAGGCGGTGCTTAGCCGACACTGGGAACTGGGCGGCGACGGCGCCACCGATCTGGCCGAACGGATCGTCGAGATCTGCGACGCAGGCAACGCCAAGTTCGCCCCGCTCTATGCCGACGAGTTGTCGCTGTTTGAAAAGATAGAGACCGTGGCCAAGCGCATTTACCGCGCCGACGAGGTACTGGCGGACCAGAAAATCCGCAACCAGCTGAAAGACTGGGAAGCCCAGGGCTATGGCAACCTGCCGGTCTGCATGGCCAAGACCCAGTACAGCTTTACCACCGACCCCAACCGCCGCGGCGCGCCGGTCGGGCACAGCCTGCCGGTGCGCGAGGTACGGCTGAGCGCCGGTGCCGGCTTTGTCGTGGCGATCTGCGGCGAGATCATGACCATGCCGGGCCTGCCCCGCAAGCCGGCGGCCATGTCGATCCATATCAACGACGACGGTGAGGTCGAGGGACTGTTCTGAGCCTTCGCAAGGACCGCGAAATGAGAAAGGGCGCCCCCCGCGGGCGCCCTTTTTTCTTTTTGAAACGTGATGGGTGCTATTTCAGCAGGATCTCGATGATGGGTGGCCAGATCAGCATCACCGACAACGCCACAAGCTGGATGCAGATGAACGGCAGGAAGCCCTTGAAGATATCCGTCAGCGAGATATGCGATGGCGCCACCGATTTCAGGTAGAACGCCGCCGGGCCAAAGGGCGGTGACAGAAAGCTGACCTGCATGTTCATGCAGAACAGAACCCCGAACCAGACCGAGACGTATTTAGGCTCCAGCTGGCCGAAGACACCGATCTCTTCGATCGGCAACCGCTTTACGATGGGCAGGAACACCGGAATGATCAGCAGCACGATGCCGACCCAGTCCATGAAGGCGCCCATGAACAGCAAGATCAGCATCATGGTCAGCAACACCAGCATGGTGGGCATTTCGCTGCCGACGATCAGGCTGGCGACATAGACCGGCCCGCCCGCAATGGTATAGGCGCCCGCCAGCGCCGCGGCGCCGATGGTCACCCAGATGATCGTGCCGGTGGATTTCAGCGTGCGCATCAGGCTGTCCCAGACCAGCCCGACAGAGGCCTCGCCGCGCAGGATGGCGATGACCAGCACGGCCATGGCGCCCATGGCCGCGGCCTCGGTGATGCCGGTGATGCCGCCGTAGATAGAGCCAAGCACGACGCCGACGACGACAATGGGCGGCACCAGGCCCTTGCCCATGCCCCAGGCCTTGGCGGTGCGCTGGCGCCCCAGAACCACGAAGATAAGGATCATCGCCAGCACAAAGGCACCGCCGAACCAGATCAGATAGTCAGAGGTGCCATAGGCGATGGGGTCTACGCCCTCGGCCAAGGCGTTCTGGCCGGTGACGGTGAAAAAGAGGGTTCGTAGAAACAGGATGGCCGAGAAACCCGCCAGAAGCACCGACAGGAAGGCGCCGAACAGCTTGGTCTTTTCAGCCCCGGCGGGGTCGTCGGGGTTGGGCTCTGGCAGCGGCGCAAGCGAATGGTTCATCTGCGTGCGCACAATGATATAGATGATGATGAACGAAGCCAGCATGAAGCCTGGCAGAAAGGCCGCGGTAAACAGATTCTTGATCGAGGTCTCGGTGATCAGCCCGTAGATGATCAGTACGATAGAGGGCGGGATCATGGTGCCCAGCGAACCGCTGGCGCAGATCGTGCCGACGGCCATGTTCTGATCATAACCCAGCCGCAGCATCTGCGGCAGCGCGATCAGGCCCAACAGCACCACCTCGCCGCCGATGATGCCGGACATCGCCGCCATGATGACGGCCATGATCGAGGTCACGATGGCGATGCCGCCCCGGGTACGGTTCAGCCAGACATTGAGAGAACTGTACATGTCCTTGGCGATGCCAGAGCGTTCCAGCAGGGCGGCCATGAAGATGAACAGCGGCACCGATATCAGCACATAATCCGTCAACAGCCCATATATCTTCTGCGCCAGGATATTCAGCGGCCCGGCCCCGGGCCTGCCCGTCAGGATGCCATCGCCGAATGTCAGCGGGTTCATCAGCAGGGCGGGTTCGAATTTCATCACCAGGACCAGCACCGCCAGAATGGCCGAAGCCATGCCCAGCGGCATGCCGATGGCCAGCAGCACCACAAGCCCCAGCATCAGGACCAGAGAGATCGTTCCGATATCCATCAGTCTTTCCTCACCTGGCTACCCTGGATTGCGCCTCGGGTGACGTCGAGTTTGCCCACGCCCTCGTCGCCGACAATCGCGCGCAGATGGTCAAGCTCTTCCTGATCGATGTCATCGGCGGCGCTGTGGATCACCGGCTTGGCATTCCAGTCCGAGATCAGGTTGATCACCGCCTGAACAGCGACCAGCGAAACGACCATCAGAACCGCGGGCTTGATGGTCGCGGGGATCGGTGGATCAAAGGCGGTGCCAAAGGTTTCCCACCGGTAGAACTTGGCAAATGCCTCGCCATATCCGCCATAGATCAGCGCCGCGGCAAAGAGCAGGATGAAAAAGGTCGAAATACAGTCAAAGATACGCTGCAGCCAGCGCGGGCAGATGTCATATAGCAGGAAGATGCGGATATGGCTGCGTTGCTGCATGGCGTAGACGCCGGCGCACAGAAACACGAAGCCCGCCAGCCACATCGACAACTCATTGGCCCAAAGCGTGGCTGCCTCGAACACATAGCGCATAACCACCTCGTACAGCATCACGCTGGTCAGCACGGCGATCAGCCCCATGGTGACGCGGCCGACAAAGACTGAAACCCGGTCGGCGGCGCGCCAGCTGGCGAATTCCATCGGGGCGCGGCGCACGGTGCGTACCCCGATCACCAGCAGCACCGGCAGCAGGATCAGCGCCAGCCAGTCGAAAACATCGGCATATCCGCCAAACAGCCCGCCCAGGTTGGGGGTCACATCGTTGCTCTGGAACTGCGCGCTAAGCCGGTCGAAAGAGGATTGGTCCGATGGCGGGATCAGATCCAGCGTAAAGGCCGGCAGATGCCAGACCAGCCAGCCGGCGCAGACGATGAATGCCAGCGGCACTACCACTTCGGTCCAGTGGATGCCTTCGGCCTGATGCGCGTCGCTCATCCCGTCCTCCCATTTCTCGCGCCCCGGTCTGCCGCCTTCTGACGAGAGCTCCGGGGGGGCCGGCGTCGTCCCCTCTTGGGGTGGGACTGACAGGCGCGGCTTTGCGTGAATATTAGCGCTGTCTTTGTTCCGCATGTCCAGAGCGTCGCGGCCCCGGCACGACAGGAAATCGAGAATCCCATGGCATCGGTCTGCCGCGCGCCCGTCCGGTCAACCCCGAGGGCGGCCACCCAGGGCTATTCCCCCAAGGGCTTGCAGACCCGGGCATCGGTTCGGTTTCGGATTATCGGAAAAGTGAAGATCCGGCGCCGGTCATGGGGGGGACCGGCGCCGACAAGTGTCAGGTCAGACGATTACTCGTTGACCAGGCCAAGCTGACGCAGATAGCTCATGTGGCTTTCGACCAGCGCCTTGGCTTCCGGAGTGGTCGCAAACTCGGGCCAGGTGGCCTGTGCCGCGTCGCGGAACGACTGCAGGTCTTCGTTGGTCCAGGCATAAAGCGTCACGCCTTCGGAGCGCAGTTGCGCGGCGGCTTCGGCGTTCTTCTTTTCAAAGGTCAGCGCAGTGCGCAGCGCCAGGGCTTCCATGGCAACCTTCATGATGCGCTGGTGCGCTGCGGGCATGGCGTCGAACACGGCCTTGTTGCAGGCCAGGTGGTCGGACGGCATCGAGTGAAAGCCCGGATAGTTGGCGTGCTTGACCAGGTCGTAAAGACCAAGGCCCACGTTGTTGGCCAGGCCTGACGCGTCGGCGCCGTCGATGATGCCGGTCTCAAGCGCGGTGAAGATCTCGGTGAAATCCATCACGATCGGCTTGGCGCCCAGCTTTTCGAAGATCTTGGTTTCCATGCCCGGGGGCGAACGGAATTTCCAATCCTTGAAATCGTCGGCATTGCGGATCGGCTTGGACGAGGCCAGCGATTCCTGACCGTAGACCCACCAGCCGATCAGCTCCATGTCGTACTTGTTGTAAAGCTCGGCCGCAGCGTCCAGACCGCCGCCGTAATACAGCCAGCTAAGCTGTTGGTAGGGGGTGGAATAGCCGCCCATGATGTCGCCCACGAACTGGAACGCGGGGTTTTTGCCGGTCTGATAGCCACCGCCGGTCATGTCACAGTCCAGAATGCCCGTGGCTGCGGCGTCAAAGGTTTCGACCGATTTCACGACCGAAGAGGCATAGAACATCTCTACCTGGATATCGCCGCCCGACATCGCCTGGATGTCCTCGATGTATTGCGTGGCAAGCTTGCCCGACACCGTGTCAGGGGCATAGTGCGTTTGAATTCGCAGTACCGAGGTTTCGGCCGATGCCGAAATCGCCGCACCGACCGTGATGGCGGCAGCCGAAGCCGCGACGGTTAGTTTCTTGATAAGACCCATGATTGCTGATCCTCCCAGATTCATTTTGCACGGCCAATAGCCGCCCGAGTTGAGCACGATGCCCAGTTTTGGTATGACTAAACTAGCGAGGCAGAGACCACCCGGCAACAAATTTGTTGGATTTTTGCTTTTTTCGGGATTAGCGTGCAATCTCGAAATATTGGGCCAATGTGGCCCCGGCAGCGGGTAAGATGGCGGCCAACGAAACAGTATATGACGCCCTGCGCGACCGGGTCGTCAACGGAGAATTCCTGCCGGGGCAACGGCTTAGGTCCGAGGCTCTGCGCAAAGACCACGCCTGCTCTGCCTCGACAGTGCGAGAGGCGCTGTTTCGCCTGTCGACCGTCGGGCTTGTTAACTTTCAGGAACAAAAGGGATTTCGCCTGCCGCAGCAGTCGGCCGAGTTGTGCCACGACCTGGCACAGTTCAGAGTAATGCTGGAATCCCAGGGCGCTTGCCTGTCGATTCGGCTTGGCGGCGTGGCGTGGGAGGCGCGGCTTTCGGCGGCGCATCACCAGCTCAGCCATATCGAATTGCATATCCGGTCCGGCGGCGTGTCGCATGATTTGCTGTCGCTGTGGTCCGGGGCCGAGTTGGAGTTTCACCAGGCCCTGATCGCTGCCTGCGGGTCGCCGGTTCTGCAAGATACCCATGTGGTGATCTACTGGCGGTTCCGGCAGCAGCTGATTACCGGCGACCGCCAGTTCCATTTCGTGCCCGAAAACATCGAACAGCATCGCGGCATATTAGAGGCCGCGCTGGCCCATGACGAGGCTTTGGTGCGTGAACGCATCCAAGGCCATCTGGCCCGCTATCTGTTGCGGCCACTGCCCGAACCCTGGCGAAGACGGGCTAGGATGCACTTGAGTTTCCTCGGCATTGTGGTAGCGCTAACGGTAATGATTTCATGATGTTAGGCATATGTCCCCATGGGGACACTCTGCCTCAACGTCCCATCCAGCCGCCATCGACCACCAAGATCTCTCCGTTCACATAATCCGATGCGGATGAGGCCAGAAACAGCGCCGGACCGGCGAAATCCTGCGGCGTTCCCCATCGCCCCGCCGGGATCCGTTCCAGGATCGCCTTATAGCGGACCGGATCATTCTGCAGCGCCTCGGTGTTGTCGGTGGCGACATAACCCGGCGCGATAGCGTTGACGTTGACGCCCTTGCCGGCCCATTCGTTGGCCAGCGCCTTGGTCAGCTGCCCGATACCGCCCTTGCTGGCGGAATAGCCCGGCACCGTGATGCCGCCCTGGAAGGTCAGCAGTGAGGCGGTGAAAACAATCTTGCCGCCGCCGCGCTCAACCATGCCGCGGCCGATCTCGCGGCTGAGGATGAACTGGGCCGAGAGGTTCACCTCGATCACCTCGTCCCACCATTCGTCGGGGTGCTCGGCGGCGGGCTTGCGTTTGATGGTGCCGGCGTTGTTGATCAGGATATCCGGCGCCACCCCATCGGTTTTCAGCCGGGCGATGAAGGCGGTCAGCGCCGCCCGGTCGCCGAAATCGCAAGCGTAGCCAGAGAACTTGCGGCCCATCGCAGTGACGGCCCGTTCCACCTCGCTGCCCGGTGCCAGCGTGGCGCTGACCCCGACGATATCGGCACCCGCCGAGGCCAGCGCCTCTGCCATGCCGCGCCCGATGCCGCGTTTGGCGCCGGTGACCAACGCAGTCTTGCCGGTCAGATCGAACGACTGAAAGATGCTCATGCCTCGTCTCCTACCTTGATCAGGCTTTTCATTGCTGTCGGGCTGCTGTCGAGTTCCTCAAAGGCCTTCTGTATTTCCGCCAGCGGGGTCACGTCGGTGATCACCGTATCCGCATCGACCCCTCCCGACAGGATGATCGAGATCGCCTTTTCATAGTCCTCGGGCTCATACACCCGGGCGCCGATCAGCCGCAATTCACGCCAGAAGAACTGAAACAGGTCGATCTGCGGTTTCTGAGCGTGGATCGCCACCATGACGATGCGAGCCCGGGTGGCGGCGACTGCGGTCATCGCATCGACGCCAGCTTGCGTGCCCGAGACTTCGAACACCACGTCCGCGCCCTTGTTGCCGGTGCGCGCGTTGATCGCTGCCTGCAGGTCCGCCGCTGCCGGGTTCACCGTGTCGAATCCAAGCTTTTGCGCAATGGCCAGGCGGTTGGGGTTGACCTCTGATACCACGACCGAGCCACCGGCATCGCGGGCGACCATGGCGACCAGAATGCCGATCGGTCCGCCGCCGATCACCACCACGTTCTCGCCCGCCCGCAGGCCGGAAAGCCGCACGTCGTGGCAGGCTACGGCCACTGGTTCGATCAGCGCGGCGTGGTCCATGCGCAGGTCGTCGGGCAGCACATGCAGGGTGTGGGCCGGGACCGTCCAGATATTCTGCATCGCGCCGTCGGTGTCGAGGCCGAGGAATTTCAGCTTGTGGCAGATGTGAAAGTGACCGGCATCGCAGGCCGGGCAGTCGCCGCAATGATCCAGCGGGCGCACCACTACTTTCTGGCCCACCATCACGCTGTCGACACCGTAGCCCAGCGCCTCGACAATGCCCGACATCTCGTGCCCGATGATCCGGTTCAGCCCGACGCGGGCGTCCATGTTGCCATGATAGACATGCATGTCGGTGCCGCAGATGCCGCAATAGGCGATGCGGACCGAGGCTTCTCCGGGGCCGGGCTGCTGCGCCGTAGTCTCCTCCACTGCAAAGCTCTTGTCGCCGCGGTAGTAGGCGGCGGTGATCGTCAGGTCATTCATCGCGGCGTTCCTTTATGTTCGGCATGTGCGGTGCGAAGCCTGTCCCAATCGAACGTCACCCCGATGCCCGGGGCGTTCGGCGCGACAGCCATGTGCTCCTCTATCGCCAGTGGGCGGAGGGTGTATTCGTCGATGGGAAAAGAGTGGATCTCCAGCCAGCCGCCATTCGGCTGTGCCGAGACCAGAGAGACATGCAGCTCCTGCATGCCGTGGCTGCAGACCGGGATGCCGTGCGTGCGGCTGAGTTCGGCGACCTGCAGCCAGCCGGTGATGCCGCCGCAATTGCTGGCGTCCGGTTGGATGAAGCTGAGCCGCGCGTCAGCAAAGGCGTATTCGAACTCGTGGATCGTGTGTAGGTTCTCTCCCATTGCCAGCGGCATGGCGGTCGCCTCGGCGATGCGGCCATAACCCCTGTAGTCGTCGGGAATGGTGGGCTCCTCGAACCAAGTGATGTCGTATGGTTTGAAGGCCTCGGCCGCGGCGATGGCCTGATCGACGCTCATCGAGTAGTTGGCATCGACCATGAAAATCGTGTCGGGGCCGATCAGCTGTCTCACCGCGCGGATGCGGTCGATGTCCTCGGCCAGGGTCGGCTGGCCGATCTTGATCTTCACCGAGTTGAAGCCTCGATCGAGATAGGCCTGGATCGAGCCAAGCAGCCTGGGCAGCGGGAAATTCAGGTCGATACCGCCAGCATAGGCACGGCAGCGGTCGCCGGCGCCTCCGGCCATCCGCCACAGCGGCTGGCCAGCCGCTTTGCAGCGCAGATCCCACAGAGCGATATCGACGGCGGAAATGGCGAAGGACGCGATACCGCCACGTGCCACGTAGTGCACATGCCACTGCATTGCATCATAGAGTGTTTCGACGTCGCCCGCGTCCCGGCCCAGCAGGAACGGCGCCAGATCGTGCTTGACCATCGCCTTGATCGCACGGCCGCCCTTGCCGCCTGTATAGGTATAGCCAGTGCCCTGCGATCCGTCCGACAGGTGCACTGTTGCGGTCACGAGCTCGAAATGCGTATGGTCGCCGTGTTTGGCATCGGTCAGGACCTCGGCCAAGGGAACGGCGAACCGGCGCGTCTTGATCCTGGTGATGTTCGCCATGTCCCCCCCCGAATTCCGCCGGTGACCGGCGGGGCAACGCAATGCAGCTTGCGATCTGCGTCCAAACCTGTTTTGGTATGACCAAACGCCCCGGAACACATAGCAACACCAGACGATTGTCAATGAAAAAATCGCGCGAGACCCTGTCTTCGACGGCTGCCGGTCGGGCTGCGGACGATCTGTTTCGCCGGTTCGCTGGGATGATCAATAACGGGACGTTGAAGGTTGGCGACCCGCTGCCGCCCGAGCGAGAGATCGTCGAGACCTACGGGGTCAGCCGCACGGTGGTTCGTGAGGCGGTTCTGGCGCTGGCGAACAAGGGGCTGGTGGCCGCGCGCCCGCGTTTTCGGCCGGTGGTGCGCATGCCCAGCTATGACACCGCCTTCGAGACCGTCAATGACGTAGTGGCGCAGTTGCTGATTCAGCCGGGCGGGGTGCGCAACTTGTTCGACACCCGCATCATGGTCGAGGCCGCGCTGGTACGGCAGGCGGCGCTGGAGGCACGCAAGGATGATATCGCCGCGATGAAGGCGGCCCTGGCTGCAAACAAGGCGGCGATCAAGGACAGCATAAAGTTCTATGAAACGGATGTAGCCTTTCATGCGGTGTTCTACGCGGTGCCCCGCAACCCGGTGCTGCCGGCGGTGCAAAAGGCCTATATGGCCTGGCTGGCACCACAGTGGTCGAGAATGCCCCGGCTGCCCGACCGCAACCGGACCAACTACCAGTCGCACAAGACGATCTATGAGGCGGTGCTGGAGCGTGACCCCGACGCGGCAGAGGCGGCGTTGCGGACCCATATGGCGAATGCCTGGGCACAGGTGCGGCAAACCTTCGGAGATCTCTAGATGACGCCCGGCCAGCGACCCATCGCCCGCATCGCCTGTATCGGCGAAGTGATGATAGAGCTGGTCGCTGAGGGCGATGATATCGCACGAATGAACGTCGCCGGTGACACCTACAACACCGCCGTGTACCTGGTGCGTCTGCTGCAGGGGGCAGGGGTTTGCGTTTCCTATGTCACCGCGCTGGGGCGAGACCGATACTCGGACCGCATCCTGGCGCATATGCAGGCGCATGGCGTTTGTGGCCGACGTGTCGAGCGGCGGTCAGGCAAGGTGCCGGGGCTATACGCCATCGACACCGATCCGGACGGCGAACGCAGTTTCACCTATTGGCGGTCGGACAGCGCGGCGCGGACCATGTTTTCGGCACCGGCCGAAATCGGGCTGGAGGTGTTGGACCAGTTCGACCTGGTGTTCCTGTCGGGCATCACACTGGCCATTCTGCCGCCGCCGGTGCGTGCGGCACTGATGCAGGCACTCTGCAGGTTCCGGGCCGGGGGCGGGCAGGTGGCCTATGACAGCAATCACCGACCGCAGCTGTGGGAAAGCGGGCAGGTGGCGCGTGCCGTCAACAATGCGATGTGGGCCCAGACCGATATAGCGCTTCCTTCGGTCGATGACGAGATGGAGATACACACTGACGCGGACGGGGCCGCCGTTCTGGCCCGGCTGCGCGGGGCGGACCTTTGCCGCGGGGCGCTGAAACGCGGTGCTGCAGGGCCGGTTGGCCTTGCGGGGGACAAGGCGCCTCATGAGTTTCCGCGGGTAGAGCGTATCGTCGACACCACTGCCGCCGGCGACAGTTTCAACGCCGGGTTCCTTGCCGCCGTGGCCCGGGGGCGGAGCGGGGCCGACGCGATGATGGCCGGGCATTTGCTGGCGTCAAAGGTGATCCAGGCACGCGGCGCGATCATTCCGCTCTGAGCCCAGCGTCGGACCGTTGCCCATCAGCCGGTGCTGCAACCGCGTGGCTGGGGCATTCCGGCAATCCTGCAGGCCTGTTTGCAGGTATCCGTAGGGGGAAAACCCGAACATTGCCTTACGCGCCCCGGGCTTGTCGGTCTCCAGCCTTGCGGCAAGAAACTTCAGTACGAATCGCGCGCCCGTCACTATGCGGTTGCCGTCGAGGTCGTCGCGCATGAAGGCTAAAACCTGCCATTGTACCGACGTCGGCGTCGCATCCTCTACCGCCGCGGCATGAGCCGCGAAAACCCCTCCCAGCTACTGGAATTGGACAGATAGCCCGAGCCGTCCACATCGTAGCTGTGTAACGAGATATTCAAACCGGTGATCGTTTCGGCGCCTGTCCGTTTTGTCGTCTC
Source organism: Paracoccaceae bacterium (assembly GCA_024226455.1). GTDB lineage: Bacteria > Pseudomonadota > Alphaproteobacteria > Rhodobacterales > Rhodobacteraceae > JAAELR01. The sequence continues at coordinate 11,819 of JAAELR010000364.1, read as the reverse complement.
CAAGTTTCTGGGGCCTGTCGACGCTCGCGCGGCGCTGCCGGATTCTGCTCTTTGGCACGTCGATATCCAGCGCCGCGCGGCCCTCAACCAGATCGCGGGGCTTTTGTTATCCGTCGATCAGAGGATCGGGGCGAGCAAATCTGGTCAGGTCTTCGGGCCGGTTCAGCCTGACCTGCTCGCCGTTGACCTCGACCCCGTGATTGCGCAGGGCTGTGAAGGCCCGCGACAGGTTTTCCGGCGTCATCCCGAGGAAAGAGGCGAGTTTCTTCTTTTCGATATCGAGACTGATCCTGTCGCCTTCGCTGCTTTGCGAGGCCTGCCGCACAAGGTAGTTTGCCAGCCGCTCGACCGAAGAGCGAAGCTTGATATTCTTGGCGTGCTTGACTGCGTCGCGGTAGCAGCCGGCCAGTTCCTCGACGATCGACTTGGCGAATTCGCTGTCGTTCTCGAACACAGAGCGAATGTCTTCACTGGGGATCATGATGATCCGGGCCTTGGAAATGGTACGTGCCGACATCAAATAGGGCCGGTCCCTGATCGTGGCGGCGAGGATGAAGGTGGTGTGGGGTTCGACCAGAGCCATGCAGGTTTCGCGCTCGTTCCAGCTACTGCCAAGTTCGACCGTGCCCGATACCACGATATGCAGAAAATCGGCGCTCTCGCCTTCGGTGATCAGCTCGGTATGCGGCGGGAAATTCTGGACATAGGCGCCGCGGATCAACCGTTCGAAACTGTCCTCGCCAATATCGCTGAACAGCGGCAGAGATCTGATTCCCGGAATGTCGGTGGAACGCATGGGGTGCTCTGAACTTTTGGCCGCTTGATTTTTGGCAAGCGGGGCTCTGATGAGTGTCAAGGTGGTGTTATGACAATCTAGACCAGACGCAAGGCCTTTGTCTCGCGCCGCCGCGACAATCAGTACCGAATCATTTGTTTTGCAGGCGATTCCGGCCTTTTTTGACCTAGATCAAGAGAATCCGAAGACCGCTCCTTCATGCCGTGACCCAAACCGCCCCGCGCAAGTGGCGGACACTCTGCTTGGAGGGACCCATGCATACTTTGGAAGGCGTCTCGCGCCCGGACCAATACCGGGCACTGGGATTGAGCACACTGGCCTTTACGGTTTGTTTTGCCGTCTGGACGATCTTTTCGATCATCGGCGTCAAGATCAAACAGGAACTGGGGCTGAGCGAAACCCAGTTCGGCCTGCTGGTTGCGACGCCGGTTCTGACCGGCTCGATCAGCCGGATCTTTCTGGGTGTCTGGACCGACCAGTTCGGCGGCCGCATCATGCTGCCCTTGCAGATGCTGATTACGGCGGTGTCGGTCTGGCTGTTGGCAAGCGTTCAGACCTATGCGGTTTTCCTTGTCATCGCGCTTGGCTTGGGTCTTGCGGGCGGTTCTTTCATCATCGGCGTGGCGTATGTTTCTCGCTGGTTCGAGGCGGAACGCCAGGGTACCGCGCTGGGCATCTTCGGCGCCGGCAACGTGGGCGCTGCCGTGACCAACTTTGCGGCACCCTTCCTGGTGATTGCCGTTGGGTGGGAAGACACCGCGCGCATCTACGCGGTTTGCCTGGTGATCATGGCGGTGGCTTTTTACATCTTCGCCAAGCCCGACCCTGTCATTGTGGAGCAGCGCGAGACCGGCAAAAAACCGGTCTCGGCGGCAATGCAGCTTGAACCGCTGAAGGATATCCAGGTCTGGCGCTTCGCCACCTATTACTTTTTCGTCTTCGGCGCGTTTGTCGCCTTTGCCTCGTTTCTACCGCGCTACTATGTAGGCGCCTATGATGTGTCGCTTGCGGCGGCCGGCGTCTTTGCCGGGCTTTACAGCCTGCCCGGCTCGGTTTTCCGGGCGCTTGGCGGCTGGATGTCGGATGTCTGGGGTGCGCGGTTCGTGATGTACCTGACCTTCATCATCTCGCTGGTCGTGCTGTTCATCATGAGCTACCCGGAAACGAGCTATGTCGTGAAGGGTATTCCGCATGCCGACGGATCGGAGAACCTGATCACGTTCAGCTTCGGTATTCCGCTCTACTTCTTCGTGTTCCTCAGCGTGATCCTGGGCTTCGTGATGAGCCTCGGTAAAGCGGCGGTCTACAAGCACATCCCGGTTTACTATCCGCACCATGTCGGCGCGGTGGGCGGGCTTGTCGGCATGATCGGCGGGCTTGGCGGGTTCGTGCTGCCGATCGCCTTTGGCATCCTGCTTGACCTCTTTCAGGTCTGGTCGATGGTCTTCATGCTGATGTTCCTGATTGTCGCCGTCAGCACGATCTGGATGCACATGGCAATTCGCCGGATGGAGCGTGCCCGGATACCGGAACTGAAGGGCGAGAAGTACCTTTCAGACGTGCCACACGAGCCGGTCAGCAGACCTGTTGAATAACCGAAATGCGCGGCGGGCCGACCACGGCCCGCCTCTTCCAATCGCCAAAGGAGCAAAGCTTTGGGACAAGATCTGAGAAACTGGAACATCGAGGACGAGAGCTATTGGGCCTCGACCGGAAAGGCGATTGCCACGCGCAATCTGTGGATTTCGATCCCCAGCCTGCTTTGCGGCTTTGCCGTTTGGCTCTACTGGGGCATCATCACTGTTCAGATGATCAACCTGGGCTTCGCCTTTGAGAAATCCGAGCTGTTCACGCTTGCGGCCATCGCCGGTCTGACCGGGGCGACGCTGCGAATTCCATCGACCTTCTTTATCCGTATCGCAGGTGGCCGGAACACCATCTTCTTCACCACCGCTTTGCTGATGATCCCGGCCGCTGGCGCCGGTATCGCGCTGCAAAACCCCGACACGCCGCTCTGGCAGTTCCAGATCCTGGCCTTTCTTAGCGGCATCGGCGGCGGCAACTTCAGCTCTTCGATGTCCAATATCAGCTTCTTCTACCCGAAAAAGATCCAGGGCTACGCGCTGGGCATGAACGCCGGTCTTGGCAATTTCGGCGTGACGACGATGCAGATCGTCATTCCGCTGGTCATGACCTTCGGTCTTTTCGGTGGTGAAAGCCGCACGCTGGTGAACACTTCCGGTACGCTGATCGGCAAGATCCCCGCCGGCACCGAGACCTATATCCAGAACGCCGGCCTGGTTTGGCTGCTGGCGCTCGTGCCGCTGGCTTTCCTGGGCTGGTTCGGCATGAACAACATCCGTGACGAGCACGTCTCGCCGGACATCCCCAACCCGCTGGGTGCCTTCGCCACCATTTCCGGCATGCTGTTCATCGGCTTCGTCACTGCCGCCTTCGGCCTGTGGCTGCTGCTACCGGCCGGTGTCGGTGGTTCAGGCTTCATGGTGTCGAAGTGGATCGTGCTGCCCATCGTCATCGCGCTGACCGTTCTGGGGCTGAAAATGATCCCGGGCTCCGTCGGACAAAACCTGTCGCGTCAGTACCGGATCTTCGGCAACAAGCACACTTGGGCGATGACCGTGATCTACACCATGACCTTCGGCAGCTTCATCGGCTACTCGGCCGCTCTGGCGCTGACCATCAAGGTTGTGTTCGGCTTCAGCCATATCGAGGTTGACGGCATCCTGACCCACGAAACGGTGAACGCCAACGGCCCCTCGGCCCTGATGTTCGCCTGGATGGGCCCGTTCATCGGCGCGCTCATTCGCCCGATCGGCGGCATGATGGCCGACCGTCTGGGTGGCGCCCGCGTGACGCAGTGGATCTCTATCGTCATGGTCGCTTCGGCGCTTGGTGTTGCCTACTTCATCCAGCAGGCCTATGCCTCGGCCACCCCGGAACAGTATTTCTACCCGTTCCTCGGCCTGTTCCTGATCCTCTTTGCTGCCACCGGCATCGGCAATGGCTCCACCTTCCGTACCATCGCGGTGGTGTTCGACAAAGAGCAGGCCGGCCCGGCGCTTGGCTGGACTGCAGCGGTCGCTGCCTACGGCGCCTTCATCATCCCGAAAGTGTTCGGCGAGCAACTGAAAGCCGGAACGCCGGAATACGCGCTCTACGGCTTTGCCATCTTCTATGCCGTCTGCATCGCGATCAACTGGTGGTTCTACATGCGCCCCGGCGCCTATGTGAAAAACCCCTGATCTGAAGAATTGATACCCCGGTGCCGCTGGCCGGCGCCGGGGACTTACGCCAACCGGAGAAGACATATGAGCCATCTACTGGATCGCCTGAACTTCCTGAAATCGAACAGCTTGGGACGGTTCTCGGACGGCCACGGGCATACCACCAACGAAAGCCGGGACTGGGAAGACGCCTACCGGAACCGCTGGCGCCACGACAAGATCGTGCGCTCGACCCACGGGGTGAACTGTACCGGGTCCTGTTCGTGGAAGATCTACGTCAAGTCGGGCATCGTGACCTGGGAAACCCAGCAGACCGACTATCCGCGCACCCGCACCGATCTGCCCAACCATGAACCGCGCGGCTGCCAGCGTGGTGCCTCTTACAGCTGGTATCTCTACTCTGCCAACCGGGTGAAGACGCCGCTGATCCGGTCGAGCATGCTGAAGGCCTATCGCGGGCTTCGCAAGGACAATTCGCCGATCGAGGCATGGACCAAGCTGCAGGCAGATCCGATCCTGCGCGCCAGCTTTGTCAAGACCCGCGGCATGGGCGGCTTCGTGCGCGCGTCCTGGGACGAAAGCACCGAGATCATCGCCGCCGCCAACGCCTATACCGCCAAGACCTACGGCCCTGACCGGGTCTTCGGCTTTTCACCCATTCCGGCCATGTCGATGGTCAGCTATGCTGCCGGTTCGCGCTATCTGAGCCTGCTGGGCGGCACCTGCATGAGCTTTTACGACTGGTATTGCGATCTGCCGCCGGCCTCGCCCATGACCTGGGGCGAACAGACCGACGTGCCGGAAAGTGCCGACTGGTACAATTCCGGCTTCCTGATGATCTGGGGCTCGAACGTGCCGCAGACCCGGACGCCGGATGCGCATTTCTATACCGAGGCGCGCTATAGAGGCACCAAATCCGCCGTTGTCAGCCCGGATTACTCCGAGGCCTGCAAGTTCGGCGATATCTGGCTGGCGCCCAAGCAGGGCACCGACGCGGCGCTTGCCATGGCGATGGGCCATGTGATCCTGCGCGAATACCATCTGGACCGCCAGGCCGAATACTTCGAGGAATACGCCCGCAAATATACCGACATGCCGATGCTGGTGCGTCTGGACGAGAAGGACGGTCGGCTGGTGCCGGGCCGGATGCTGCGCGCCGACGATTTCAAAGGCAAGCTGAAGGAAAAGAACAACCCCGAATGGAAAACCATCGGGTTCGACCGGACCTCCGGCGACCCTGTGGTGCCGAACGGTTCGGTCGGCTTCCGCTGGGGCGAAAAGGGCAAGTGGAACCTGCAGGAAAAGGCCGGCAAGGACGACGCCAGCCTGCGCCTGTCGCTGATCATGGAGGAGAACCACGACGATGTCGTGGGTGTCGACTTCCCGTATTTCGGTGGCGAAGCCAGCGAGAACTTCACCAAATGCGAGCACCCGGATGTGCTGACCCGCAACATCCCGGTGCGCAAGCTGGAGCTGGAAGACGGCGACGCCTATGTGGCGACGGTGTTTGACCTGTTTTGCGCCAACTACAGCCTAGACCGCGGTCTCGATGGCGACTGGACGGCCAAGAGCTTTGACGACGACGTGCCCTTCACGCCCGCATGGGCAGAGAAGATCACCGGGGTGCCGCGCGACCAGATCATCACCGTGGCTCGTGAATTCGCCACCAATGCCGAGAAGACCAACGGCAAGTCGATGATCATCATCGGCGCGGCGATGAACCACTGGTACCACATGGACATGAACTATCGTGGCGTCATCAACATGCTGGTGATGTGCGGCTGCGTGGGTCAATCGGGTGGTGGCTGGAGCCACTATGTGGGCCAGGAAAAACTGCGCCCTCAAACCGGCTGGGCGCCGCTGGCCTTCGCGCTCGACTGGGCGCGTCCGCCGCGTCACATGAACTCGACCAGTGCCTGGTACGCTCATACGGACCAGTGGCGTTACGAGACGCTGCAGTCCAAAGAGATCGTGTCGCCCACGGCTCCGGACGGCGACTGGCAGGATGCCAGCCTGATCGACTACAATATCCGGGCTGAACGGATGGGTTGGCTGCCTTCGGCACCGTCCCTGCGTACCAACCCGTTGGAGCTTGCCAAGGCAGCGAAAGCCGCCGGCGAAGAGATCCCGGCCTATGTCGCCGGGCAACTGACCTCTGGCAAGCTGGAGATGTCCTGCGAGGACCCGGACGCGCCGGAAAACTGGCCGCGCAACCTGTTCGTCTGGCGTTCCAACCTCCTGGGGTCGTCGGGCAAGGGGCATGAGTACTTCCTCAAGCACCTGCTGGGCACAGATCACGGCGTGATGGGCAAGGATCTGGGCGAGGAAGGCCGTCAAAAGCCGATCGAGGCGACCTGGCATGACGAGGCGCCCGAGGGCAAGCTCGACCTGCTGGTGACCATCGACTTCCGCATGTCCACGACGGCGGTCTATTCCGACATCGTGCTGCCGACCGCCAGCTGGTACGAAAAGGACGACCTCAACACGTCCGACATGCACCCCTTCATCCACCCGCTGCAGGCAGCGGTCGATCCGGCCTACGAGTCGAAGTCGGACTGGGAGATCTTCAAGGCCATCGCCAAGAAGTTTTCCGAAGTGGTGCCGGGCTATCTGGGCGACGAGACGGATATCGTCAACCTGCCCATCTTGCATGACACCCCCGCAGAGATTGCCCAGGACCACGTCAAGGACTGGAAAAAGGGTGAATGCGAGCTGATCCCGGGCAAGACCGCGCCGGCCTTTGCGACGGTTCAGCGGGATTACCCGAACCTCTACAAGCGCTTCACGGCACTTGGTCCGCTGATGGAAAAGGTCGGCAACGGTGGCAAGGGCATCTCCTGGAACACCGAGGTCGAGGTGCAGCACCTGAAAGACCTCAACGGTGTGGTGACCGAAGAGGGACCGACTAAGGGGCTGGCGAAGATCGACACCGGCATCGACGCTGCCGAGGTGATCCTGATGCTGGCGCCGGAAACCAACGGCGAGGTCGCGGTCAAGGCCTGGGAAGCGTTGAGCCAGAACACCGGCATAGACCACACCCATCTGGCCAAACCCAAGGAAGACGAGAAGATCCGCTTTCGCGATGTGGCAGCACAGCCGCGTAAGATTATCTCGTCGCCCACATGGTCGGGCATCGAAAGTGAGCATGTGTGCTATAACGCAGGCTACACCAACGTGCATGAGCTGATCCCGTGGCGGACGCTTTCGGGCCGTCAGCAGCTTTACCAGGACCACCTGTGGATGCGCGCCTTCGGCGAGGGCTTTTGCACCTGGCGTCCGCCGGTCGATCTCAAGACCATCACGGCAGACGTCAATGGCGAGGGAGAGCCGCATGTCGTGCTCAACTTCATCACGCCGCACCAGAAATGGGGTATCCACTCGACCTATTCCGACAACCTGTTGATGCTTACGCTGAACAGGGGCGGGCCGTGCATCTGGATCTCGGAAAACGACGCCAAGACGGCGGGGATCGTGGATAACGACTGGGTCGAGGCCTTCAACACCAACGGTGCGCTGACTGCGCGCGCGGTGGTGTCGCAGCGGGTCAAGGACGGCATGACGCTGATGTATCACGCGCAAGAGAAGATCGTGAACACGCCCGGCTCTGAAAAGACCGGCAAACGCGGCGGTATCCACAACTCGGTGACCCGCGTAGTGGTCAAGCCCACGCATATGATCGGCGCCTACGCCCAGCAAAGCTATGGCTTCAACTACTATGGCACGGTCGGTTCGAACCGCGACGAATTCGTGGTCATACGCAAAATGAAAAATGTGGACTGGCTTGACCGGCCCGCGAAAGAGGAGGCGTGAGCGATGAAGGTACGCGCACAAATCGGAATGGTGCTGAACCTGGACAAGTGTATCGGGTGTCATACCTGCTCGGTCACCTGCAAGAATGTCTGGACCAGCCGCGACGGCGTTGAATACGCATGGTTCAACAATGTCGAAACCAAGCCAGGTATCGGTTATCCGAAGGACTGGGAAAACCAGGACCGTTGGAACGGCGGCTGGGAGCGGACCCGGTCGGGCAAGCTGCAGCCCAAGCAGGGCGCCAAATGGCGCATCCTGTCCAACATCTTCGGCAACCCGGACCTGCCCGAAATCGACGATTTCTATGAACCGTTCGATTTCGACTATGACCACCTGAAATCGGCGCCCACGATGACGGCGTTCCCCACCGCCCGGCCACGATCCAAGGTTTCCGGGCTGCGGATGGAAAAGATCGAATGGGGTCCGAACTGGGAAGAGATCCTGGGTGGCGAGTTCTCGAAACGGTCCAAGGACTACAACTTCGAGGGCGTGCAGAAAGAGATCTATGGGGAATACGAGAATACATTCATGATGTATCTTCCCCGGCTTTGCGAACACTGCCTGAACCCGGCCTGCGCCGCGTCGTGCCCGTCGGGCGCGATCTACAAGCGCGAAGAGGACGGCATTGTCCTGATCGACCAGGAGAAATGCCGCGGCTGGCGGATGTGCGTCAGTGGCTGCCCCTACAAGAAGATCTACTACAACTGGGAAAGCGGCAAATCCGAGAAATGCACCTTCTGCTATCCGCGCATCGAAAGCGGCATGCCGACGGTCTGCTCGGAAACCTGCGTGGGCCGGATCCGGTATCTGGGTGTCATGCTCTATGACGCCGACAAGATCGCCGAGGCGGCATCGGTCGAGGGCAAAACCGACCTCTATGATGCGCAGCTTGGTATCTTCCTCGATCCCAACGACACCGAGGTAATCGAAGCCGCCCGCAAAGAGGGTGTGCCCGAGGAATGGCTGAAATCGGCACGCAACAGCCCGGTCTGGAAGATGGCGATGGACTGGAAAGTGGCGTTCCCGCTGCATCCGGAATACCGCACGCTGCCGATGGTCTGGTACATCCCGCCGCTCAGCCCGATCAAGAACGCCGCCGAGGCCGGAAAGATCGGTATCGACCGCGACATGCCCGATGTGTCCAGCCTGCGTATCCCGGTCAGGTACCTTGCCAACATGCTGACGGCAGGTGACGAGGCGCCGGTTGTGACCGCGCTGGAGCGGATGCTGGCCATGCGCGGCTACATGCGGTCGAAAACCGTGGACGGCGTCGTGGATCTGGAGATCGCCAAACGCGTCGGGCTCGACCCGCTGCAGATCGAGGACATGTACAAGATCATGGCGCTGGCCAACTACGAGGACCGGTTCGTGGTGCCCACCACCCACCGTGAACAGGTCGAAGATGCCTATGACCTGCGCGGCGGCTGCGGCTTTACCAACGGCAACGGTTGTTCAACCGGGCCGGGCGGTGGCAAGCTCTTTGGCTCGCGCCGGCTGGTGACCCCCAGGGAGGCGATGAAATGATCAGGACCTACAAGGCGCTGTCGGCGCTTTTGACCTACCCTTCGGTCGATCTTCTCGCCGCGTCGAGCGAGATCGCCGAGGTCTTCGCCGAAGAGGCCATTCTGCCAGAGCAGACACAGCGGGCACTGCGTCCGCTGCTGCAGGACCTCTCCACGGGTGATCTCTATGGTCTGCAGGAACGCTATGTCCTGCTCTTCGACCGGTCGCGAACCCTGTCGCTCAATCTCTTCGAGCACGTCCATGGCGAAAGCCGCGAGCGTGGTCCGGCGATGGTCGACCTGCTGGAGACTTATCGGGCCGGTGGCTACGATCTGGCAGCGACAGAACTGCCCGATCACCTGCCAGTGCTGCTGGAGTTCCTGTCGACCCGGTCGGATGCCGAGGCGCGCGAGCTTCTGGCCGACGCCGGGCATATCCTGGCGGCGCTGGCCGAACGGCTGGCCCGGCGCGAGAGCGTCTATGCCCCGGTGCTGGCCGCGCTGGCAGAGCTGGGGGGGGTCGCCAAGACCTCGGAGGCGGTGCAGGAGTTGCTGACCGTCGCCGACGACGACCCCGAAGACCTCGAAGCTCTGGATGCGGTCTGGCAAGAGGCTGAGGTGACCTTCGGCCCCGATCCCAACGCGGGATGCCCCGTGACGCGCGACATGCTGGCCCGGATGGACCCGGTCCCGCCGAAACCCCAAGCGGCCGACGCGGCCGGCGGCATGATCTAGGAGGCAGACATGCATCAGTTTCTATTCGGAACCCTTCCCTATATCGCGCTGAGCATCCTGCTGATTGGATCAGTGGCGCGCTACGAACGCGATCCCTACACTTGGAAAAGCTCTTCGTCCCAGCTTCTGCGTCGCAAGCAGTTGATCCTGGGCTCGGTGCTGTTTCACCTGGGTGTGTTGATCATATTCTTCGGCCATCTCTTCGGCCTGCTGTTGCCGGTGTCGCTCTATGATGCACTGGGCGTCGGGCACGGGCTGAAACAGGGGCTTGCGGCCATCGGCGGCGGCGTTGCCGGCGTGATGGCCATAGTCGGCGGGGTGATGCTGGCGCATCGCCGGTTTTCCGACCCGCGGGTGCGTGCCACTTCATCCGGTGCCGACAATGCGATCATTCTGATCCTGATCGCGCAACTGGGTCTGGGTCTGGCCACGGTGCCACTGTCACTGGCCCATATGGACGGGCACGAGATGGTCAACCTGATGAACTGGGCCAACGGCATCATCACCTTCGACGGTGAAGCGGCCAGCCAAATCGAGCATACGGCGATGGTCTTCAAGGCGCATATCGTGCTGGGCTTGATCATCTTCATCCTGTTCCCATTCACCCGGCTGGTGCACATGCTGTCGGCTCCGGTGCGCTACATGTGGCGTCCCGGTTACCAGGTCGTACGCACCCGCAAGGGCCGCGCGTAGGAAGCCCGGCGATGAAACCTCTGTTCCCCGAGGTTGTGGTCAATGGCCAGGTGGTCCCGGCGGCAGAAATTGCCGCCGAGGCCCAGATGCATCGGGCGCCCAAAGACAAGCCGGGCCTGGCTTGGCGGGCGGCGGCGCGGGCGCTGGCAGTGCGCGCGCTGCTGTTGCAGGCCGCGACCATGGCCTGTCTGACGCCAGAGCCCAGGAATTTGGGCGAAGGCCGCGAGGAAAGCCCGGAAGAGGCTCTGATCCGCAGCTATATCGACCAGCGTATCGAGCCTGATCCGGTCACCGAGGCCGATTGCCGTGCCGCCTATGAGGAGCGCCCGCCCGAGGCCGCCGACATGAGCTATGACGACGTTGTCAAGGCGTTGTTCGAGAGCCTCGAACGCGCCGCCTGGACTCGTGCGGCCCGCGATCTGGTTGCCGATCTGGTGGCCGAGGCAGACATTGAAGGGGTCGATATGGCACCGCAGCAGGGCGCTGTCTGAGGACCGGGGCGTGCTGAACGATTTGTTTTGCCCGCACCGACAGTTGGGCCGCTGGACGGGTCGTCGAAGATTTCGAAGACCTCTGCATAGTTCGGGATTCCTATGGGGTTTGCGTTTTGGTATCTACAGGCAACCGGATTTGGGTGCTCGGATGGATCTGTTTTCGCAAGAAACGGCGCGTCGGATCGGGGATGACGATGTGCTCTCGAAAAGAGATGCGCTGCTCGAGTGGCCATCGTTCATTCCGATCCTCCGGCTCGGTTTGGGGCGTTCGGGTATTGGCCCGCAGGGGTACCGATGGTAGAAAACGCTGTGTTTGCCGGTGTCATATTGCATGATTTAATCCTCCCCGAAAATGAGCCTTTAAACCCTGCGGGTCGGCTCATTTTCGGGGAGAATAAAATCACAAAGACCTCTGCGTGATGGGCTGAATTTTTCTTCCGGCTCGGTTCTGCCCATCCCGCTTACCCCGCTGCCTTTTCAGCGGGCATAGGGCGTTTGGGGTTTGGTCTAGGCGATTGCTGGGGTTTTCGGGTTGAGGGTGATC
>JAAELR010000363.1 GCA_024226455.1 Paracoccaceae bacterium | reverse complement strand
GTTCAAGGGAACCGCCGCCCTCAAGCGCAAAATCAACCTCACCCGGGTGGCGATCGAGCAGAAGGAAAGCATACGCTGGCTCGACAATATGCGCCGTTCCACCGGACTGACGGGTGCGCCTGCGCGCTGTGTGCATATCGGTGACCGGGAGAGCGACATCCACGAACTCTTCTGCCTGGCTCAGGATTTCGGCACCAGATCAGCGCAAACGGCGTCGCCTCGTTCCAGCCGCCGTCGGATTTCCGGTTGACCCGCACCTGCTGGCCGTCGGCGGTCACGCTGGAGGAATACCAGCCCAGCCGCGCATTGATCTCGGTGGTGTTGACACCTGCGGCCAGCACCCGGAGCAGCAACTCGCCGGGTCCCGCGACATCGCGGCAGTCCGGTTTGTCATAGCCGCCATTGCCTGTGGTCACGACGGCTTTCATCACGGGTTCGGTGCTGTCGGGCTGGTTCTGGTTCAGGCGGTTCCCTGGTATTCTGCCGGTCGCGGCCGTCCGGTCTGGCCCACTGTCCGACGCTCGCAAGGAACACTCAATCGCTGAAACTGGGCCTGCCCGTCGCTCTCCAGCGGTCGCCCAAGGCTGATGTTCGGGCGCTCTGCCAGCGAGAAGGGCCCGAAAGGGGCCGACAAGCGGCCTTTCCCCCTTGCAAAGGGTGGCGTTTCGCGGGTTGATGCGGGCAGGGTTCCCCATACGCCACCCGTGGCCCGGGGGCGCAAAGAGCGCCTGAACGCGCCGCAAGCGGAGGAAATTACCGATGACCTATGCCACGCTGGCCGACCGAGACGCCATCGAACGTGAGTGCCTATGGGAGGAGCGCGGCGTTCCGGTCACGACCTGGGAGCTTCTGAATCGCACCGCGGACGCGCACGGGCCCCGGCCCGCGACGACGTTCCAGATGTTTTCCGGCCCCGACGGCAGGGCCGAGACGCTGACCTGGTCCGAGTTGCGCGACCGCACCGCGCAGGTCGCCAACCTGTTGCGCTCTTTGGGGGTCGGTGAAAACGATGTCGTGGCCTATGTGCTGCCCAATTGCACCGAGACAATTCTGACCTATCTCGGCGGTCAGGTGGCAGGCATCGTGAACCCGGTCAATCCGCTGCTCGAGCCTGAACAGATCGCCGCCATCCTGCGCGATACCGGCGCCAGGGTGGTGGTGACGCTGCGTGCCTTCCCCAAGACGGACGTGGCGCAGAAAACCGCTGCCGCGGTGGCTCTGGCACCGAATGTCGAGACCGTGGTCGAGGTCGATCTCTTGCGCTACATCTCCGGCCTCAAGAAGCTGATCGTGCCGCTCATTCGCCCCAAGAACCCGATCGGCCACAAGGCCCGGGTGGTGAGTTTTGCCGCCGGGGTCGAGGCACAGCCGGCGGCATTGGAGTTCGAAGATAGCGGCCGCGACCGGGTTGCGGCCTATTTTCACACTGGCGGCACCACCGGCATGCCCAAGGTGGCGCAGCATTATTTCAGCGGCATCGTCTATAACTGCTGGCTGGGCGACCGGTTGCTTTTCAGCCCTGACGATGTGCAGATCTGCCCGCTGCCGCTGTTTCATGTCTTTGCCACCATCGTGTCGCTGGGCGCCTCGCTGGGATCGGGGGCGCATATCGTGTTTCCCACCCCCCAAGGCTATCGCGGCGATGGTGTGTTCGACAATTTCTGGAAGCTGATAGAGCGCTACAAGGTGACCTTCATGATCACCGTACCCACAGCCATAGCCGCACTGATGCAGCGCAAGGTGGACGCCGACATATCTTCGCTGAAACTTGCATTTTCAGGCTCGGCGCCGCTGCCGGTCGAGCTTTACAAGCGCTTCGAAGCCGCTGCCGGAGTGAACATCTGCGAAGGTTACGGTCTGACCGAGGCGACCTGCCTGGTTTCGATCAACCCGCCGGACGGAGACAAGAAAGTGGGCAGCATCGGCTATCCGTTCCCCTATACCGACGTCAAGATCGTCAACGACACCCATGACGGGCCGGCGGAATGCCCGGTGGACGATATCGGCGAGATCTGTATCAGCAACCCGGGCGTTGCACCGGGCGGCACTTATACGGACCCCGAAAAGAATACCCATCTCTACCATTTCGACAAATACCTGCGCACCGGCGATCTGGGCCGGATGGACGCCGACGGCTACCTATGGATCACCGGACGGGCCAAGGACCTGATCATCCGTGGCGGCCACAATATCGACCCGGCGATCATCGAAGAGACGCTTGCGGGCCACGAGGCGGTAGCCTTTGCCGGGGCCATCGGCCAGCCCGACAGTTTTGCCGGAGAGTTGCCTTGCGTCTATGTCGAACTGGTCGAGGGCTCCGAGATCGAAGAAGGCGAACTGATGAAGTTCGCCGGCCAGCACATATCCGAGCGTGCGGCGATCCCGAAACATGTAGAGATCCTGCCGGAACTGCCCAAGACCGCCGTCGGCAAGGTGTTCAAGCCCGATCTGCGCAAGCGCGCCATCGCCCGGGTCTACGGCGCAGCACTGCGGCGGGCAGGGCTGGCGGCCGAGGTGGTCGAGGTGGCCGAGGACCGCAAGCGCGGACTGGTGGCACGGCTACGCAAGACCGCAGAGGTGGACGACGCCGAGGTGGCCAAGTGTCTGGGCGAATTCGCCCGCCCCTGGGAGTGGGCGTGACGACGCAACGGCGCTCCTGCGGTTCGCCCTTCCTGCCGGCAACCGATTGCGAAGCAAAGCTCCTCGATGGTGTCGAAGGTTCCGACCCAGAGCAGGTTTTCCTTCAGGGTTCGGATGAACCGCTCGGCGCAGCCGTTCCCTTCTGGTGCGCGGACGAAGGAAGGCGAGGATTTCGCGCCCAGCCAGGCGATCTGGTT
>JAAELR010000362.1 GCA_024226455.1 Paracoccaceae bacterium | reverse complement strand
GGTCGGGCCACGCCCTCCCTGCGAGCCCCCGCACACGCGTTCTCATCTTGATTGACGCTGCATTCTCACCTTGTTTGTCGCGCGGCAGTGCGCATCGCAGTGACGGCGGTAGATTGCCCGTGATCCTGGGCGGAGTTTTTTGAATTTGGCTGATGAGTAATACTCCAGCATCAGCTTTTCCCATGTGGTCTTGGATGTGATGGGAGCGCGCCCGCTGCGGGTTTCCCAGTACTTGCGGTCAAATTCCTCGCTGTTCGGGTCGTCGGGCAGGCGGATGTAGGTTTTTCCCTTGCGAAAATACCAGTAGTCTTGGCCGGCGCGTGGGACGCGGAAAATGTATTTCTTTCTGGTCATACCTCGAATTCCCCCTCCAAGACCTCACCTGAAATGAGTGCATCGAGATCTGCCACGCGCCAACGCTCCATTTCCCCGCCAATCCGAAAGGGCGGGGGAAGGCTGCCACCTGCGACCAAGCGCCGGAAATCAGCCAAGGGCATGTCCAGCATCTTGGCCGCGTTTTTCTCGGCAACGTATATACATTGGTGTGCGGTCATCCTAATTCCGAGGTGTCAGTCATCGTCCAGCACCGCGTTGAAGAGGTCCTCGGTGCAGATCGTTCTCAGGAGGGTCGGGGCGAGGTCGAGGGCGGTGGTGCCGCGTGCGGCGGCCTCGGCTCCGAGCCCGGCCAGCAGTTTGTTATCCAGTCGGATGCTGGCGCGGGAGGGGCCGCGGACGGGATTGAAGGTGGGGATGTCTGCGCCGGCGGCGCGGGCCGCCTTGTACCAGGCGTGCACCTGGGGAGGGGCCACGCCGAGATTGGCGGCGGCGATGCGGGGCGCGATGCCGCGGCGGCCCATGGCAAGCGCAATCTGCGGTACTACCCATGGTATGGGCGTGGGTTCGTGCAGCTGACATGGGAGCGAGACTATCACAAGGCCGGCACCGAGCTGGGCGTCGATCTGACCACAGATCCCGCCAAGGTGATGCAGCCGGAGATCTCGGCGGAAATCCTTGTGATCGGATCGCTCGAGGGCTGGTTCACCGGCAAGAAGCTGGCAGACTACATCACCCTGCAACGGCCGAACTATCGCGGAGCCCGGCGCATCATCAACGGAACCGACAAGGCCGCGGCGATTGTCGAGATTGCCCGCGAATATGAACAGGCCCTGCTGGCCGAGGGCTATGGGCTGGAAGCGATGCCGCCCGAAATCGAGGATCAGCACGTGGGCGAGGCCGATCTCCATGGTCCGCTAAGGGATAACGCCAACGCACTGGCAGAGCACATAGCCGACCTGCCGGATGGTACGCCGATTGAGCTGTGGTTCCAGGACGAAGCCAGTATGGGAAAAAAAGCAGGCGCGTCCGCATCCGGGCACGCATGGGGATGAGGCAGCGTTTGCCCGCCGATCAGCGCTACCGGAATGCCTGCCTGTTCGGCGCCACCTGCCCGAAACGTGGCGTCGGGGTGGGCTACACCCAGCCCGCAAGCTGGTGGCGGGCAAGGGTTGCCAGCATTGTGACGGATCCCGGATCGTCATTCAGGCAGGGAATGTATCGCAGTTGCTCTCCACCGGCGTCGCTGAATGTTCTGGCGGCGCGAATCTTGATCTCTTCCAGGGTCTCGATGCAGTCGGCGGCAAAGCCGGGGGCAACAACGGTCAGCCTGCGCAGGCCTCTGGCGGCGAGATCGGCAAGGGTTTCTTCAAGCCCCGGTTCCAGCCATATTGCCAGGCCGCCCCTGGATTGGTAGACAAGCGGCATCGTATCGGGGCCGCGCCCCAGTTTCGCGCGCAACAGCGCCACGGTGGCCTCGCACTGATCCCGGTAGGGGTCGCCCTTTTCGATGAACGCGACGGGCAGCCCGTGGAACGAGGCAACGCAGGCCTCGGGTGTCCAGCCAAGAGCGCGTTGCTGCGCGGTGATGTGCTGCGCCAGCGTCCCGATATGGGCCGGGTCGTCGAAATAGGGCGGCACGACGCGGATGGCGGGCTGCCAGCGCATCGCTTTCATGGCGTCGAACACCCGGTCCATTGCCGTCCCGGTCGTGGCGGCGCTGTATTGCGGATATAGCGGGAATATCAGCACCTTGCGGCAACCGGCATCGGCCAGGCGGGCCATGCCATCGGCGATGGGCGGAGTGCCGTAGCGCATGGCCCAGGTGACGTGGATACGGTCGTCGCCGGACAGGGTGGCGGCGAGCTTTTCGGCCTGCGAGCGGGTGATCGTGCGCAGTGGTGACTCGTCCCTGTCACGGTTCCAGATCAGGTCATAGGCGCGGGCTGATTTGCGTGCCCGGCGCGGGATGATCACGCCGTTCAGCAATGCCCACCACCAAAGCCCCCGCCGTTCGATCACCCGGGGGTCGGACATGAACTCTTTCAGGTAGCGCCGCATCGAGGCCGGATCGGTC
>JAAELR010000361.1 GCA_024226455.1 Paracoccaceae bacterium | reverse complement strand
GCGTCGATGCTGTCATAGGACTGAAAATCACCGAAATACTTGGTGATAGCCGCCGTCAGCGTCGTCTTGCCGTGGTCAACGTGACCGATTGTGCCGATGTTCACATGCGGCTTCGTGCGTTCAAACTTTGCCTTTGCCATGATGGCCTCCTGTTTCCGAGCGGAGTTCTACGCAGCCCCGAAGAGCTGATTGGTTAGATCGCGGGCGAAACCTGCGACCGTGTTTTCATAGTCTGTCTTTACCGGCCCAGAGGCCGCGATTGCGCCGATGATCCCGCCGGCATTGTAACCTTTGCCGGTACCAACAATCCTTGTCGGCGCCAGAACCGGTTCTCTGGTCTTCAGGTCGACAACCCGAGCCACGCCTAGAATGGTGCTCGTGCCTCCCATAAGGAACGACTGACCGGGCGACACGAGGTGTAAGCGATCGACATTCACGCCGATCTCGACCCTGCGTCCCGCGCGGTTGCTGAAGGGCGCAAGCTGTTCTTCGAGGTTGGCCTGGATATCGGCCCGCAGCTTTTTGGGATCGACCTTCAGGTTTCTGCCGGTCAATTTCTCAAACTTCGGGACGCTCACTACGATGCGCTCGACGCTCAGGCTACGGGAAACGCTCTCGTCGATGAGAGGTTTCACGCATCCTGCGAGAAAAACTGCACTTGACCCGACTATGAATTGCCGACGGTACATCATGCAAATTTCGCCTGGATTTCGTCGCTGATGTTCTGCGGCACCGGATCGTAGTGGTCGAACTGCATCGAGAAGTTTGCACGTCCCGACGACATCGAGCGCAGGTTGTTGATGTAGCCGAACATGTTGGCCAGCGGCACGAAGGCGTTGATCGCCACGGCGTTGCCGCGCGGTTCCTGCCCCGTCACCTGACCGCGCCGGCTGGTGAGGTCGCCGATGATGCTGCCGGTGTAGCCCTCGGGCGTGATCACCTCGACCTTCATCACCGGTTCAAGCAGCTTGGCGCCACCCATCCGAAGACCCTCGCGCATGCCCATGCGGCCGGCGATTTCAAAGGCCAGAACCGAGCTGTCCACGTCGTGGTACTTGCCGTCGACCAGCGCGACCTTGAAGTCGATCACCGGGAAACCGGCCAGCGGCCCGCTGTCCATGACCGACTTGATGCCCTTTTCGACGCCGGGGATGTACTCTTTGGGTACCGAGCCGCCCACGACCCGGCTTTCGAAGGAGTACCCCTCGCCCGGCTCTGTCGGGGTGATGATCATCTTCACCTCGGCGTACTGACCCGACCCACCCGACTGTTTCTTGTGGGTGTAGGTATGCTCGACCTCGCGGCTGATGGTCTCGCGGTAGGCCACCTGCGGCGCACCGATGTTGGCCTCGACCTTGAACTCGCGCTTCAGACGGTCGACGAGGATGTCGAGGTGAAGTTCGCCCATGCCCTTCATGATGGTCTGGCCCGACTCGAGGTCGGTTTCGACGCGGAAGGACGGGTCCTCGGCGGCAAGCCGCTGCAGGCCCTGGCTCATCTTCTCCTGATCGTTCTTGGTCCTCGGCTCTACCGCGATCTCGATCACCGGATCGGGAAAGGTCATGGTTTCCAGAACCACCTGCTTTTGCGCATCGCACAGGGTATCGCCGGTGGTGGTTTCCTTCAGACCCGCCAGCGCGATGATGTCGCCGGCAAATGCCTCGTCGATCTCTTCGCGGTTGTTCGAGTGCATCATCATCATCCGGCCGATGCGCTCTTTCTTGACCTTGGTCGAGTTGATGATGCCATCGCCCTTCTTGAGGGTACCCGAGTAGATCCGGGTGAAGGTCAGGGTACCTACGAACGGGTCGTTCATGATCTTGAACGCCAGCGCCGAGAACGGCTGGTTGTCGTCGGCGGAGCGTTCGATGTTGCGCTCTTCGTTGTCGTCGCCGGGCTTGAAGCCCACGTAGGCGGGAACATCGAGCGGACCCGGCAGATAGTCGATCACCGCGTTCAACAGGGGCTGGACGCCCTTGTTCTTGAACGCCGAGCCAGCCAGAACCGGAACGAAACTCATCGAGAGGGTGCCCTTGCGGATCAGTTCGCGCAGCTTGTCCTGGGACGGCTCCTCGCCTTCGAGATAGGCCTCCATCGCATCGTCGTCCATCTCGACGGCAATCTCGATGAGGTCTCCGCGCATCATCTCGGCGCGATCCTTGAGATCGTTGCGGATGTCCTGCACGACCCAGGACGCGCCCAGATCTTCGCCCTTCCAGACCCATTCCTGCATGGTGACCAGATCGACGATGCCCTCGAGCTTGTCCTCGGCCCCGATCGGGAACTGGACCGGCGCCGGAATGGCCCCGGTGCGGTCCTTGATCATATGCACGCAATTGTCGAAATCGGCGCCGATCTTGTCCATCTTGTTGACGAACACGATGCGAGGCACGTTGTAGCGGTCAGCCTGACGCCACACGGTTTCGGTCTGCGGCTCGACACCGGCATTGGCGTCCAGCACGGCCACGGCCCCGTCGAGCACGGCCAGCGAACGCTCGACCTCGATGGTAAAGTCGACGTGGCCGGGGGTGTCGATGATGTTGAAGCGGTGCTTGTCGGTCTGAGCGGTCTCGCCGTCCTCGCTGCGCTCCCAGAAAGTGGTGGTCGCGGCAGAGGTGATGGTGATGCCGCGCTCCTGCTCCTGCTCCATCCAGTCCATGGTGGCGGCGCCGTCATGGACCTCTCCGATTTTGTGGGACTTGCCGGTGTAATAGAGGATGCGCTCGGTGCAGGTGGTCTTGCCTGCATCGATATGTGCCATGATACCGAAATTGCGGTACCGTTCGAGAGGATAATCGCGTGCCATTTTCGTAAGCCTCTAGCTCGTCAGGGATCCCGATGTCATTACCATCGGTAGTGGCTGAACGCCTTGTTGGCGTCGGCCATCTTGTGGGTGTCTTCGCGCTTTTTCACGGCGGTGCCGCGGCCATTGGCAGCGTCGAGCAGCTCGCCGGCGAGGCGTTCTTCCATCGTGTTTTCGTTGCGGTTGCGGCTGGCGGTGATCAACCAGCGAATCGCCAGCGCCTCGCGGCGTTCGGGGCGAACCTCGACCGGCACCTGGTAGGTGGCGCCGCCGACGCGGCGAGAGCGAACCTCGACCGAGGGCTTGATATTGTCGAGCGCCTCGTGGAACACCTCGACAGGGGCCTTCTTGAGCTTGGACTCGACCCGGTCCAGCGCGTGGTAGACGATGCGCTCGGCAACCGACTTTTTACCATCGATCATCAGGTTGTTCATGAACTTAGTCAGAACGGTATCGCCAAATTTGGCGTCGGGCAGGACTTCGCGCTTTTCGGCAGCGTGACGGCGGGACATCTGATCTTCCTCTTACTTCGGACGCTTGGCGCCATATTTCGAACGGCGCTGCTTGCGGTCTTTGACGCCCTGGGTATCCAGAACACCGCGCAGGATGTGGTAGCGTACACCGGGAAGGTCTTTTACCCGACCGCCGCGGATCAGGACCACCGAGTGTTCCTGCAGGTTGTGGCTTTCACCGGGGATGTAGCTGATCACCTCAAAGCCATTGGTCAGGCGCACCTTGGCGACTTTCCGCATGGCCGAGTTCGGCTTCTTCGGCGTCGTGGTGTAGACGCGCGTGCAGACGCCGCGTTTTTGCGGGCAGCTCTCGAGGTGCAGCGACTTCGAGCGTTTCACGTTTGGCTGCCGCGGCTTGCGGATCAGCTGTTGGATCGTTGGCATTCCGGTTTATTCCCCGTGTTGCAACACTATGTTCATGGGACGCGCGCCCCGGTTTCATCGACCATGCCTTGCGCGTCCGCAAGACATCATGTGCGCACCTTCGGTACGGCACGAAAACCGCCCCCGTCCCCTTGTTCGCGGGAACGACGCGGTGGATTTCCAGAGGATCGGGGCGCGGGGCCCGGATCGTGACCACTAGAATTCTGAATCAGGCAAGTCCCCCTGCCCGAGTGGGCGTGCTATATGGCGAGTCTCGGCCCTTGTCAACAGCCGCTATCCCGCGGCGTTTTCGCGGGAAATCCGCCTTTCGCGGTAGAACGTGTAGACCCCCATCACGACGATGACGGCACTGCCAGCCAGGGTCAGTGCATCGGGCCATTCGGCAAAGACCAGGAGGCCGAGAACCAGCGCCCAGAGCAGCGCGGTATAACGGAACGGTGCGATCACCGCGATCTCTCCCACGCGCATCGCCGAGACAGAAAAGATATAGCCGCCGATGATCAGGATCGACGCCCCGCCAAGCTGCATCGCCGCCTTTGGCGACAGCGGCGCCCAGTCCTGAAACGCGGAAATGACCCCGAAGACGGCCATCACCGACACGGCGTTGAGAAAAGCCACGGTCATGGTTGGAACCTGATCCGACAGTTTGCGCGCCAGGATGTCGCGGATCGTGACCATGACCACCGCCGCCAGCACATATAGCGAGTAGAAGTTGAAACCGGCAAACCCGGGCCGCACGATCAGCAGCACGCCGAACAGCCCGACCAGAATCGCCGTCAGCCGCCGCCATCCCACTGCCTGACCCAGAAACACCGCTCCGGCCAGCGTCACGGTCAGCGGCAGCACCTGCAGGATCGCTGTGACGTTGGCGATGGGCATGTGAAAGAGCGCGGCGAGAAAGAAATAGGCCGCGGCTATCTCGGTGACGTTGCGCACCCAGATCAGCCGCCAATCGCGCCAAGGTAGATCGAAACGCAGCCCGCCCAAGGAGCGGGCCAGCACGAACAGCAGGACCGTGGTCCCCACTCCACGCAGGAATATCGCCTGGGCCAGCGGCAACTCGTCGCTGAGCGCCTTCATGCAGGCGTCGTTCAGCGTGAAGGACGCCATTGAACCCATCATCAGCAGGGAACCGCGGATATTGTCGCTGATCATCGCCATCGTGCCGCGGTATCAGCCAATTCCGCGCGATGCCAGCGGCTTGTGGCCACTACCGAACATTCATTGCCAGCCTTGGCCCAGGACCAAAAAAAGCCCCGCGCGGATGGCGGGGCTTTGTCTGGTGCCTTCGGGCGCCGCTACTCGCGGCTCTCCGGCGTATCGACCAGACCACTGTCGAACACGTCCTCGGACGACATGAAGTCGTCGATCGGGGCGGCCAGCGCAGCGGCGGCTTCGGCCTCTGCCCGGGCGGCTTCGATCACCGCGTTGTCGCGTTCCTGGGCGATGCGGCGCACCCGCTGGGTGGCACCGCCGGTGCCTGCCGGGATCAGCCGACCGACGATGACGTTCTCTTTCAGGCCCACCAGTTTGTCTTTCTTGCCCTGAACCGAAGCCTCGGTCAGCACGCGGGTGGTTTCCTGGAACGACGCTGCCGAGATGAACGACCGGGTCTGCAACGAGGCCTTGGTGATGCCCAGCAGGATGGGTTCACCCGACGCGACACGGCCACCCTTGGCGGCGGCCTTTTCATTGGCCTCGTCGAACTCTGCCTTGTCCACATGTTCGCCCTTCAAGAGCGTTGTCTCGCCGCTGTCGAGGATTTCCCACTTCTGCAGCATCTGGCGCAAGATCACTTCAATATGCTTGTCGTTGATCTTCACGCCTTGCAGGCGGTAAACGTCCTGCACCTCGTCGATCATGTAATCGGCCAGCGCCTCGACCCCCATCACCGCAAGAATGTCATGCGGAGCCGGGTTGCCGTCCATGATGTAGTCGCCCTTCTGGACAAAATCACCTTCCGCAACCGGAATGTGCTTGCCCTTGGGCACCATGTACTCGACCGGTTCACGACCTTCCTCGGACGGTTCGATACCGATCCGGCGCTTGTTCTTGTAGTCGCGACCGAAGCGTACGTAACCATCTATTTCGGCGATGATGGCGTGGTCCTTGGGGCGCCGCGCCTCGAACAGTTCCGCCACACGCGGCAAACCGCCGGTGATGTCCTTGGTTCTGGCGCCCTCGCGGGGAATACGCGCGACAACATCGCCGGCCTTGACCTCGCCCCCGTCTTCAATCGACAAAATGGCATCGACAGACATGGTGTAGGTCACCGGATTGCCGGCATCGTTGCGCGCCGGTTCGCCGTCGGCGTCGACCAGAATGACCTCTGGTTTCAGTTCGTTGCCCTTGGGTGCCGCGCGCCAGTCGGAAACGATGCGCTGGGTCATGCCCGTCGCCTCGTCGGTGTCCTCGCGCACCGAAATACCGCTGATCAGGTCGACGAATTTCGCTGTTCCGTCCTTTTCGGCGATGATCGGCAGTGTATAGGGGTCCCATTCAAAGAGCTTGTCGCCGCGGGCCACCCTGGCACCGTCCTTGACGAACAGTTTCGAGCCGTAGCCCAGCTTGAAGCTGGCACGTTCGACGCCCTGCTCGTCCATGATCGCGATCGACATGTTGCGGCCCATCACGATGATCTCGCCAGTGGCGTTTTCCAGCGTATTGGCGTTGCGGTATTCCAGCGTGCCCTCCTGAGAAGCCTCCTGGAACGACTGTTGGCCACCCTGTGCGATGCCGCCGATGTGGAAGGTTCGCATGGTCAGCTGGGTGCCGGGTTCGCCGATAGACTGCGCCGCGATGATGCCCACGGCTTCGCCCTGGTTCACCATCGTTCCTCGGGCCAGATCACGGCCATAGCACTGGGCGCAGACGCCTTCCTCGGCCTCGCAGGTCAGCGGCGAGCGGATGCGGAGGGCGGCGATGCCGGCGGTCTCGACCGCGTCGGCCTTGCGTTCGTCAATCAGCTCGTTGCGCGCCAGCAGCACCTCGTCGGTACCGGGTTTCAGCACGTCCTCTGCCGCGACACGGCCCAGGATACGTTCGGCAAGCGACGCCACGACCTCTCCGTCGTTCACCGCCGCTTCGGCGGTGATCGAGTTGTCGGTGCCGCAATCCTTCATCCGCACGATGCAGTCCTGCGCCACGTCGACCAGACGGCGCGTCAGGTAGCCTGAGTTCGCCGTCTTCAGCGCGGTGTCGGCCAGACCCTTGCGGGCGCCGTGGGTAGAGTTGAAGTACTCCAGCACGGTCAGGCCTTCCTTGAAGTTCGAGATGATCGGCGTCTCGATGATCTCGCCCGAGGGCTTGGCCATCAGGCCGCGCATGCCGCCCAGCTGCTTCATCTGCGCCGGGGAGCCCCTGGCGCCAGAGTGGCTCATCATGTAGACGCTGTTAGGCTCCAATTCGGCGCCGGCGTCGTCTTTGCGCACCGCCGAGATTTCGCCCATCATCGCGTCGGCCACCTGATCGGAGCACTTGGACCAGGCATCGACCACCTTGTTGTACTTCTCACCTTGGGTGATCAGGCCGTCCATGTACTGCTGTTCGAATTCCTTGACCTGATCGCGCACGCCGTTGACGATGTCCCACTTGGTGTCGGGGATCAGCATGTCGTCCTTGCCAAAGGAAATGCCCGCCTTGAACGCCTCGCGAAAGCCCACGGTCATGATCTGGTCGCAGAAGATGACCGACTCTTTCTGACCGCAATAGCGGTAGACGGTGTCGATGACGTTCTGCACCTCTTTCTTGCGCAGCAGGCGGTTGACCAGCTCGAACGGTGCCTTGGCGTTCAGCGGCAACAGCGCGCCCAGGCGCGCACGGCCCGGCGTCGTCTCGAACCTTTGCAGAACCTCATTGCCTTCGTCATCGACCTGCATGATCCGCGCGGTGACCTTGGCGTGCAGATGCACCTCGCCCGCGTCCAGCGCGTGCTGTACCTCGTCCACATCGGCAAAGATCATGCCTTCGCCCTTCATGCCCTCACGTTCCATCGAGATGTAGTAGAGGCCAAGGATCATGTCCTGCGACGGCACAATGATCGGCGCGCCGTTGGCGGGCGACAGCACGTTGTTGGTCGACATCATCAACACGCGGGCTTCAAGCTGGGCCTCCAGCGACAGCGGCACGTGCACCGCCATCTGGTCGCCGTCAAAGTCGGCGTTGAAGGCCGAGCACACCAGCGGGTGCAGCTGGATCGCCTTGCCTTCGATCAGCACCGGCTCGAAAGCCTGGATGCCCAGACGGTGCAGCGTCGGCGCACGGTTCAGCAGGACGGGATGCTCGCGGATCACCTCATCAAGGATGTCCCAGACCTCGGGGCGCTCTTTCTCGACCAGCTTCTTGGCCTGCTTCACCGTCGAGCTGAGCCCCTTGGCCTCAAGCCGCGAATAGATGAACGGCTTGAACAGTTCGAGCGCCATCTTCTTGGGCAGCCCGCACTGGTGCAGCTTCAACTCCGGCCCGGTCACGATGACCGAGCGGCCCGAGAAGTCGACCCGCTTGCCCAGCAGGTTCTGACGGAACCGGCCCTGCTTGCCCTTCAGCATGTCGGAAAGCGACTTGAGCGGGCGCTTGTTTGCACCGGTGATCACCCGGCCACGGCGGCCGTTGTCAAACAGGGCATCGACCGATTCCTGCAGCATCCGCTTTTCGTTGCGGATGATGATATCGGGCGCGCGCAATTCGATCAGACGCTTCAGGCGGTTGTTACGGTTGATCACCCGCCGGTAGAGATCGTTGAGATCCGATGTGGCAAAGCGGCCACCGTCCAGCGGCACCAGCGGGCGCAATTCGGGCGGGATCACCGGTACGACGGTCAGGATCATCCATTCCGGGCGGTTGCCGGATTCGATGAACGATTCAACGATCTTCAGCCGCTTGATGATCTTCTTGGGCTTCAGTTCACCGGTAGCGACCGCCAGCTCTTCGCGCAGAGTTGCGGCCTCGGCCTCCAGATCAATGGCCGCCAGCATCTCGCGGATCGACTCGGCGCCAATATTGGCCTGGAACGCGTCCGTGCCATAGGCGTCTTCGGCATCCATGAACTCTTCTTCGGTCATCAGCTGGCCATAGGTCAGATCGGTCAGACCGGGCTCGATGACGACGTAGTTTTCAAAGTAGAGGATGCGTTCCAGATCGCGCAGGGTCATGTCCAGCATCAGGCCGATGCGGCTGGGCAGCGATTTCAGGAACCAGATATGCGCCACGGGCGCCGCTAGTTCGATATGGCCCATACGCTCGCGCCGGACCTTTTGCAGCGTCACCTCGACACCGCATTTCTCGCAGACGACACCGCGATATTTCATCCGCTTGTATTTGCCGCACAGGCATTCGTAATCCTTGATCGGGCCAAAGATACGGGCACAGAACAGGCCGTCACGCTCGGGCTTGAACGTACGATAGTTGATGGTCTCGGGCTTCTTGATCTCGCCGTAGGACCAGCTGAGAATCCGCTCCGGCGAGGCCAGCGAGATCTTGATCTCGTCAAAGGTCTTGGGCGCCGCTAGCGGGTTGAACGGGTTGGTGGTCAGTTCCTGGTTCATCTTCAATCCTTAAAGGCTGGCGTTGGAGGGGAAAGCTAAGCGCACAAGCGTCACCCTTCGTCCTCCACCGCATCCAGGAGTTCCATGTTGAGGCCGAGGCCCCTCACCTCTTTGACGAGCACGTTGAACGATTCCGGCACGCCGGCCTCGAAATTGTCCTCACCCTTGACGATCGACTCGTAAACCTTGGTCCGGCCCGCCACGTCGTCGGATTTCACCGTCAGCATTTCCTGCAAGGTGTAGGCCGCGCCGTAGGCTTCCAGCGCCCAGACCTCCATCTCGCCGAACCGCTGGCCGCCGAACTGGGCCTTGCCGCCCAGCGGTTGCTGGGTGACCAGAGAGTACGGCCCCGTCGAACGGGCGTGGATCTTGTCGTCGACCAGGTGGTGCAGTTTCAACAGGTACTTGATGCCCACCGTGACCTTGCGGCTGAACTGTTCGCCGGTACGGCCGTCATAGAGGTTCGACTGACCGGATTCCGAGAACCCTGCCCGCAACAGCGCATTGTTGACATCCGCTTCCTTGGCACCGTCGAAGACCGGCGTGGCAATCGGAACGCCGTTTGTGACATTGCCCGCCGCCTCGATCAACTGGTCGTCATCCATGCCCTCGATACCCTCGGCATAGACCTCATCGCCATAGGCGATGCGCATAGCCTCTTTCACCGGGGCCAGATCGCCCTTGCGACGGTATTCGCCCAGCGCATCGTCGATCTGGATACCCAGACCACGCGCGGCCCAGCCCATATGGGTTTCAAGGATCTGCCCGACATTCATCCGGCTCGGCACACCCAGCGGGTTCAGCACAAAGTCGACCGTGGTCCCGTCTTCGAGGAACGGCATGTCCTCGATCGGAACCACTTTCGAGATCACGCCCTTGTTGCCGTGACGGCCGGCCATCTTGTCGCCCGGCTGCAGCTTGCGCTTCACCGCGACGAAGACCTTGACCATCTTCATCACGCCCGGCGGCAGGTCGTCGCCACGGCGGACCTTTTCGACCTTGTCCTCGAAACGCGCATCCAGCGCGCGTTTCTGCGCCTCGAACTGACCGTTCAGGGCCTCGACCTGCGCCGCTTGCTCATCCTCGCCGAGGGCAAGCTGCCACCACTGGCCGCGGGACAGGCTTTGCAGCAGGTCCTCGTTGATCGTCGAGCCCGGCCTGACGCCTTTGGGGCCTTTGACGGCAGCCTTGCCCAAGATCATGCCCTTGAGACGCGCGTAGATGTTGCGCTCGAGAATATGCAGCTCGTCGTCGCGGTCACGCGCCAGGCGTTCGACCTCTTCGCGTTCGATCTGCAGGGCGCGCTCGTCCTTTTCCACCCCGTGGCGGTTGAAGACACGGACTTCCACGACAGTGCCGAAATCGCCCGGCTTGACGCGCAAGCTGGTGTCGCGGACGTCGCTGGCCTTTTCACCGAAGATGGCGCGCAGCAGCTTTTCTTCCGGCGTCATCGGGCTTTCACCCTTGGGGGTGATCTTGCCCACCAGAATATCGCCCGGCTCTACATCGGCGCCGATATAGACGATGCCCGCCTCGTCGAGGTTACGCAGCGCTTCCTCGCCGACGTTCGGGATATCGCGGGTGATCTCTTCGGGCCCGAGCTTGGTGTCTCGGGCGGCGACCTCGAATTCCTCGATATGGATAGAGGTGAAGACGTCGTCACGCGCGATGCGCTCCGAAATCAGGATCGAGTCCTCGTAGTTGTAGCCGTTCCACGGCATGAATGCGACGACCACGTTCTTGCCAAGCGCCAGTTCACCGAGATCGGTCGAGGGACCATCGGCGATGACCTCTTGCTTGCCGACCGTATCGCCCACCTTGACCAGCGGGCGCTGGTTGATGCAGGTGTTCTGGTTGGAACGCTGGAACTTGCGCAGCCGGTAAATGTCGACGCCCGGGTCGCCGGGTTCGAGATCTTGCGTTGCGCGGACAACGATACGCTGGGCGTCGACCTGGTCGATCACCCCTGCCCTGCGCGCCATGATCGAAGCGCCGCTATCGCGTGCCACGACCTCTTCGATGCCGGTGCCCACGAAAGGCGCATCCGCCTGCAGCAGCGGCACCGCCTGTCGTTGCATGTTGGAGCCCATCAGCGCGCGGTTGGCGTCGTCGTTTTCCAAAAACGGGATCAGCGATGCCGCGACCGAGACCAGCTGTTTTGGCGACACGTCGATCAGATCGACCGTATCGCGCGGCGCCATGGTGTATTCACCGCTGCGCCGAGTGTTTACCAACTCGTTCTCGAACCGTCCGCTGCCATCGAGATGCGCGTTGGCCTGGGCTACCGTGTGCCGCATCTCTTCGGTGGCCGACAAATAGTGGACCTCGTCGGTCACCTGGCTGTCGATTACCTTGCGGTATGGGGTTTCGATGAAACCGTATTTGTTGACGCGGGCAAAGGTCGCCAGTGAGTTGATCAGGCCGATATTGGGCCCTTCCGGCGTCTCGATTGGGCACATCCGGCCATAGTGGGTCGGGTGCACGTCGCGCACCTCGAAACCGGCGCGCTCACGTGTCAGACCGCCCGGGCCAAGCGCCGAGAGGCGGCGCTTGTGGGTCACTTCCGACAGCGGGTTGGTCTGGTCCATGAACTGCGACAATTGGCTGGAACCGAAGAACTCGCGCACTGCCGCGGCGGCGGGCTTGGCGTTGATCAGATCCTGGGGCATCACCGTGTCGATCTCGACACTGGACATGCGTTCCTTGATCGCACGTTCCATGCGCAAAAGGCCGACACGGTACTGGTTTTCCATCAGTTCGCCGACCGAACGCACCCGGCGGTTTCCGAGATGGTCGATATCGTCGATGTCGCCCTTGCCGTCGCGCAGTTCGACCAGCGCCTTGATGCATGCAACAATGTCGGCGCGGTCCAGCGTGCGCTGGGTGTCGGGCTTGTCGAGCGCCAGGCGCATGTTCATCTTGACCCGACCAACGGCAGAGAGGTCATAGCGCTCGCCGTCGAAAAACAGGGTGTCGAACAGCGCACTCGCAGCCTCTACCGTGGGCGGTTCGCCCGGGCGCATCACGCGATAGATGTCCATGAGCGCGGTGTCGCGGCCCATGTTCTTGTCCATCGCAAGGGTGTTGCGCATGTAGGGGCCGACATTGACGTTGTCGATGTCGAGAATGGGCAGGTCGGTGATGCCGGCGTCCAGCAGGTCCTTCAGCGAACCACCGGAAACA
This sequence comes from Paracoccaceae bacterium, assembly GCA_024226455.1. Taxonomy (GTDB): domain Bacteria; phylum Pseudomonadota; class Alphaproteobacteria; order Rhodobacterales; family Rhodobacteraceae; genus JAAELR01. The sequence continues at coordinate 6,803 of JAAELR010000361.1, read as the reverse complement.
TCGCCGTCCTTGTCGGTCTCCCAGGTCAACTCGTCTCCGGCCTCGACATAGATCGCTCCGGTTTCCTCGTTGATGATGTCCTTGGAGACGAACTTGCCGACGATCTGCTCGAAGGGCAGCAGAAGGTTGGTGACCGCGCCCTCATCGATCAGTTTCTTGACGGCGCGGGGGGTGACCTTCTTGCCGGCCTCTGCAATCACCTCGCCGGTCTTGGCGTCGACAAGGTCATAGGTCGGGCGGGTACCGCGCACGCGCTCGGGGAAGAACTTGGTGACCCAGCCCTTGTTCTTCTTCAGCTTGTACTGAACCGTGTCGAAATAGGCATCCATGATGCCTTCCTGATCCAGCCCCAGCGCATAGAGCAGCGTGGTGACCGGCAGCTTGCGGCGGCGGTCGATGCGGGAATAGACGATGTCCTTGGCGTCGAATTCGAAATCGAGCCAGCTGCCGCGATAGGGGATGATGCGGCAGGCAAAGAGCAGCTTGCCCGAGCTGTGCGTCTTGCCCTTGTCGTGGTCGAAGAACACACCGGGGCTGCGGTGCATCTGGGAAACGATGACCCGCTCGGTGCCGTTGACGATGAAGGTGCCATTGGGCGTCATCAGGGGCATGTCGCCCATGAACACGTCCTGCTCTTTGATATCCTTGACGGACTTGGCGCCGGTATCCTCATCGATATCGAACACGATCAGGCGCAGGGTGACCTTCAGCGGGGCGCTGTAGGTCATGTCGCGCTGCTGGCATTCCTCGACGTCGTATTTCGGCTTTTCCAGCTCGTATTTGACGAATTCCAGAACCGCAGTCTCGTTGAAATCCTTGATCGGAAAGACCGACTGGAAGACACCCTTGATGCCCTCGTCGTCCATCGGCATGGGCTGGTCGCCCGACCTCAGGAACAGGTCATAAGAGGATTTCTGCACCTCGATGAGGTTCGGCATGTCCAGCACTTCGCGGATTTTGCCATAGTATTTGCGGAGACGTTTCTGGCCAAGAAAGCTCGATGCCATGGAGGTTTTCACCTTTCATTGTCGCAAGCATGCGCACCGTCGGGGCCACGGTGACACGCCCTTGAACTGAAGGGTCCGATCAATCCCAGGCGACCGTCCCAATGGCCACCACCCGATCGAATCCCGCACCTTAGCAAAGGCTCGTTCCAACAAGCCCTTCCTGAGACGCGGACGGCTGGACCCGGAATTCGCCGGATCCAGCCAAGTCGTGAAGGTGCGCAGATAGCGCACCCTACATCACAACGCAGGGTGTGCTATTGCGTACCGATTACTTGACCTCGACTTCGGCGCCAGCCGCCTCGAGCTTGCCTTTGATCTCTTCGGCCTCGTCCTTCGAGACGCCTTCCTTGACGGCTTTGCCGCCGGCCTCGACCAGGTCCTTGGCTTCTTTCAGGCCAAGGCCGGTCAGCGCGCGGACCTCTTTGATGACGTTGATCTTCGAGGCGCCGTGCGCCTTGAGGATGACGTCGAATTCGGTCTGCTCTTCTTCGGCGGCGGCATCGCCACCGGCAGCCGGTCCGGCCATCATCACCGCGCCGCCGGCGGCGGGTTCGATGCCGTATTCGTCTTTCAGGATGGTTTTCAGTTCTTGAGCTTCAAGCAGGGTCAGACCCACGATGCTTTCGGCAAGTGCTTTTAGATCAGCCATTTCGTTTTCCGTTCGTTCAGATGTGTTCCAACGTGAGCCGTTTCATCCCCACGCAGATATCCCGGTTGCATTCAAGCCGCCTCGGCCTTTTCCTCGATGGTGGAAAGGATCGAAGCGATGTTCGAAGCAGGTGCGCCAATGGCCCCGGCGATGTTCGCGGCAGGTGCGCCGATGCAGCCGGCGATCGAGGCAATAAGCTCGTCGCGCGAAGGCATGTCGGACACTGCTTTGACACCGGCGCGGTCCAGCGCCGTCTCGCCCATGGCACCACCGAGGATCTCAAACTTCTTGTTATCCTTGGCGTAGCCTTCCGCAACCTTGGCAGCAGCCACAGGATCTTCGGAATAGGCGAGAACGGTCATACCCGTCAGAAAGTCGGCGATCGAAACGTTCGGCTTTCCTTCAAGGGCGATCTTGGCGAGCCTGTTCTTGGCGACACGTACGGACCCGCCGGCATCGCGCATGCGACCCCTGAGATCCTGCATCTCTGCAACCGTGAGACCTGCGTAATGGGCAACGACCACAACGCCAGAGCTTTCGAAAATCTGGCCGAGTTCCTCGACCACTTTCTCTTTCTGGGCTCTATCCACAGTTTTACTCCAATTTCGGAAGGTTTCCCCTCCGGCTCAGCTTTGCCGGGGCTTGCGTCCCGGCTTTCGGGTCCACGAGCGGGTCCTGTCCAATCGCTCTTCGAAGGCGCGGTGCCTGCGAAAGTTAAACTGTTCCATCCCCGTCTCGGGCAGGAATTATGGGCTTTGCCAAAGGCGCCGCCGACCCACCGTCTTGGACGAATAACGGCCCGTGACTCTGCAACCGCGGACCGAGAGGCTGCTGTTAGAGGTTTTTAAACGGAATGCCAACCCAGAAATCGTCCTTGCCGACGCGGATACGTGGCGGTTCGTTCCAGAGGACATCCAATCTCGAGGGCTTGCCTCTGCTTCCCCCTCAAACCCCTTCACCACCGATCCAGCGGCAATCGAGCTGCAGGCAGCCAATACCCACTCACAGCTTCTGGCGGCCCGTACCGACCAAGCAGTAGCAACCCAAAAGAGGCGAGCCCGCGACCCGCCTCTTCAAAAAAGGTTCCGAGTGGAGGCGGCCTGTCAGAAATACGACGCAATCAGAGCGGCGATGGCCGGGCTGACACTCCCGCTTTGCAGTGCAGTTGCTATTGCGGGTGGTAAAGAGGCGAGTGGGATGCTTGCTGTACCCGCATCGGTCACGGCGCCGCCGTCGGTACTGAAAAAGGCCGTGGTAGCGGTGACGATGATCCTGAACACCTGGCCCTGTACGATAATAGAGGAGGACGCCGGAGTATTCGGGGTCGAGGATCCGCCTGCATAGGCGGACGATGTCATCGCCACAGCTATCGCGGCGGCGGCTAGGATCGTTTTCATCAGAAACCTCCAAAAATATCGCTGATCCCGTAACCGACGGTCACGGAGGCTTGGCGGCGGCCTACATTGTCTGTCACGTCATAGTATCCGGCCGAGATACTGACCCTTTCCAGGCCGGGAATGCGGATGCCAACACCGGCGTTCAACTGATTGTCCGTGCCGCTGAGGCTGGCGCTCAGGAAGCTGGATACACCAACGCCGGCACCCCAGAAAAGCCCGTTTTCCATAACACCGGTGTTGTAGCCGGTGTAACGAACGTTCTGGCCATAGCCGATGGTGCCGAGGACCGGCACGGGTGATCCGCCCAAGTCAAATGTACGGAAATGAGTAAGGTAAACGCTGGCCTTTTCCTGGTCGGCCCCCGCACCCCATCCCAGCAATCCGCTGTAGGACGCGCCCAGGAAGGTCGCGGAATTCTCTGTGATCCCCAGCAGGCGCGATGCCTGCAGGCTGAACGACCCGGCATCGCCGAGCGGGTCCAGCCCGGTGATGTCAACCCCGGCGGTCACGCCGATGCCCGTGACAGGATTTCCGAAAGATACCCCGAATGACAGGTCGCCGTCGCCTCCGCTACCAGCAACGCCACCGCGCGGGTCAGTGTAGTTTACCGCCGCAAATGCGGTCCCTGACGGCGCGGCAATCGCCGACGGCACCCCGAAAAGCGTCGCAAACAGCCCCGAGTCGGCACCTTTGGTCGAAAGGGCCAGGGTCGGCTTGTCCGGAGCAATCTCAGGGGGCGCATCTCCAGCGACCGCGCTTAGGGCCGAAATTGTGGTAAAGACGGCGCCAAAGGCACCTGCTGCTACTGCGTTCCTCATGCTGGCCTCATAATTCTTTGGAGTATCGAGAGAACAGTGTCAGAATTGATCGGGATTGAAAACATCAAAAGGGGCATTGTCCTAATACTGCAGCCCCGTGACGAGAAAACATCACGGGAGGAAAGGCACCTAACGGGTATTCCCGTGCCCGGTTTCTATTTCCGATTGCATTTCCACGCCCGCCATTACACTTGGGATTTCTGTTGGATTGCCGATGATCTTTGCCCGTCAGAGCCAACTTTGGCGCTATCCTTGGGGCGATGCAGACACAGCCAATGCGGATCCAATCATTCCGTTGGATCGCCCTGAATCAGCTGGCGAAGAACTATTTCCTTGCTGGCGTATAGCCGGAAACGATGGCGGGCGGGTCGAGTTGACCCGCCCGCATCGATTGCACCGGCAAATTGACGGTTGACCGCGTCAGTTCCCCGTCGCGCTGGCCACGTCGACGGTCACGCCCGGGCCCATGGTCGAGCTGACGGCGATCTTCTGCATGTAGGTGCCTTTGGCGCCGGTCGGCTTGGCCTTTTGCACCGCGTCCACGAAAGCGCGCAGGTTCTCGGCCAGTTTGGCCTCGTCGAACGAAGCCTTGCCGATGCCCGCATGCACCACGCCGGCCTTTTCGGCCTTGAACTGCACCTGGCCGCCCTTGGCCGCGGTGACGGCTTCCTTGACGTCCATGGTCACGGTTCCGACCCTGGGGTTCGGCATCAGGTTGCGGGGTCCGAGGATCTTGCCCAGACGGCCGACGACGGGCATCATGTCGGGCGTGGCGATGCAGCGGTCGAACTCTATCTTGCCGCCCTGGATGGTTTCCATCAGGTCCTCGGCGCCAATGATGTCGGCCCCCGCCTCTTTGGCTTCCTCGGCCTTGGGGCCACGGGCGAAGACGGCGACGCGCACATTCTTGCCGGTGCCGTTGGGCAGGTTCACCGTACCGCGGACCATCTGGTCGGCATGGCGCGGGTCGACGCCCAGGCACATGGCGATCTCGACGCTTTCGTCGAATTTCGCGGTCGCATTGCTCTTGATCAGCGCCACGGCTTCCTCGACGCTGACATCTTCCTTGCCTGCGACGGCTTCGCGTGCGGCGCGGGTGCGTTTTCCAAGCTTTGCCATCTTATTTCACCTCGATGCCCATGGACCGGGCCGAACCCAGGATGATCTGCATTGCCGCCTCGATATCGTTGGCGTTGAGATCCTTCATCTTCGCCTCGGCGATCTCCTTGACCTGTTTTTTGGTCACGGTGCCGACGGTGACGCGACCGGGGGTGCTGGCGCCCGATTTCAACTTGGCCGCCTTGCGCAGGAAATAGGACGCGGGCGGCGTCTTGATGTCCATGGTGAAGGACTTGTCGACAAAGTAGGTGATCACGGTCGGGCACGGCGCACCCGGCTCCAGATCCTGCGTCTTGGCGTTGAAAGCCTTGCAGAATTCCATGATGTTGATGCCGCGCTGACCCAGCGCGGGGCCCACGGGCGGGCTGGGGTTGGCTTGTCCTGCAGGCACCTGCAGTTTCATCGTGCCAGCGATTTTCTTGGCCATGCGGCCTCTCCTTTTTCAACACCTCCGCCACGCGTGTCGGAAGTTGTGGTTGCTGTGGTCCGGTCCGAACGACGCGTCGTCCTCGCCTCCCACAGTGGATGCCTGTGAACAGACAGGCGCGTGCGATACACCCGCCGCCAGATCTTGGCAAGGGATTTCAACGACCCTCCCGCGGCGCCGACGGGAACCACCAACCCCTACAGCATTGGCGGCTTGTCATCTTCAGAATTGCGATCACCGAACAGCAAATCGTACATCACACGAAACGCTAGGAACCCCAATACGATTCCTGCAGTTTGCACGAAGCCCGACCCTCCCAAAGGAGGAATCACCCTACTCGCAGGTACGAGTTGCTCTATGATCTGCAGCAACATCGCGGCTGCCCCCCCAAACGCCAAAACTCGTCCCATTTTTTTCTCCTAGATCTAGCGGATTAGGACTTGGGCGCGACAATATGTTGTGCTATCCTGCAACTGCATATCAAGTGGTCCGGCGAAGAAGTTTGGCGATGGAATCGCAGGGCCTTCCTTGTAATAGCAGTTTTGACACTTTTTGCCACCCCTCCCGCTAGTAGACAGGAAATTGGCCGGAACCGGGTCGCTTTCTAGCAAATCCGTATTGCATTTTGGCAGCAGACTGGCGAGCAACCGCTCATAAACCGCGAATTGAGTTGGCAAATCCAATTCTGATCTCTATGTATTTGACAGGGAAAAGCGTCAAATAAGCGCGACCCCTGAGGCAAACGAGGTTAGGCAGCGGCAATGTCTGCAATTGAAGACGCCAAAGAGGCCCTACTGGCGAGCTTTGTTCGGCGCAAAAAGGCTGCAGCAATCAGCAATTCTGAGCTGGCGCGCCGCGCAGGGCGCAGCCTGAACACCGTAAAATCCTATTTGCGTGGCACCAAAGTACGAGACACAACGGTTCAGAAGATCCATGAGGCGCTGAATTCCTACATCGCTGAACAAACTCAGTTGCTGGAGCCCGACCAAACGATAACGCAACTGCATCGCGGCGCCCGCAATTCGGCCACCATGGCACGCGATGCGGCTCAGCACTGCGAGCGGTTTGTTGAAAGTTTGAAAGAGGCAATCGAAAAGGCGTCAGACGAGACTGTGCAGCCGGACACGAAGGCCATCGGAAAAATCGAGATCGCGATGGCACAGGCGCAGGGCCTTCTCAATCTGGTAAACAACCGGCGAAAAAAAACCTGAACAAGAGCAGCTATCTACGCTTGATTTGTAGTGGTTCAGATGTGATCTGACAGTTGGCCGTTCTTCCGGCGGCGTCTGTCAGGCCAAGTTCAGTTCACGAACTTTTCCTTCCAGATTTCCTTGCCCTCGATCATGGTCTGGAACGTCGTTCTGCCGCAACACATTTTGCCCTGAT